>JANOEF010000609.1:0-8712 GCA_031413075.1 Acidobacteriota bacterium
GCTGGATATTTCGGCTCAACCGAATGAGCCGGATCAGTCTTTTTTCGAAGATTTGGAAATCGAAACCGATTCGGCCGGTGAGCTCGAAGATTTTGGAGACTTTGAGATAGATGATGAAATGCTCGAAGTTTTTGCGATGGAAGCCGAAGATCATCTGCAAAACATCGCCACCAATCTCGCGGTATTAGAGAAAAATCCGAATCATCGGGAGGCGTTGCTTGAGATTCGGCGCAGTTCGCACACACTCAAAGGTTCCGGCGGGATCGTCGGTCTGAAAAAACTCTCTGCCCTCGCGCATCGGATGGAAGATTTGCTCGACTATCTTGCCGACCGGCATATCCCGGGAAATGTCAATATCTTTGAGTTGCTTCTGGCGTCAACCGAATGTTTAGAAGCCCTGGCTAAAAACCAGCTCTCACCCGAACTTGAGCAAAATATCGCCGAGATTTACCAACATTTTGACCAGCTTCTGGCTTCGTTGCAAAACGCTCAAGCCAAACCGATTTCCGCCGTTTCCAATTCTGAATTAGAGGTTGAACAAACTGTGTCTCAGGTAGAAATTGCCCTAACTGATTCAACCCCAAATTCTGATGAGAGTGCTGAACCGGCGGAAAGCTTCATTGAAAAAGCGTCCCCTAATCATCGTTCGGTAATTCGGGTTTCGATTGAAAGACTGGACGATTTAGTCAAATTAGCCAGTGAAATGGTTATCACCCGCTCTATTTTCGAACAGCGTCTCTTTGAGTTAGAAAGCCAGATCCAGGAACTCAATCACACGACCCATCGCCTGCGCCGCTCAACCAACAAACTCGAAGTTGATTTTGAAGCCCGTTCATTTGGAAAACCGAATCTCGATCTCTCTAAATTCAGTTTTTCCAAATCAACCGTCAGCTCTTTTTTGAGCAAAGAGGCGGACGAATTTGACCGCTTAGAGTTTGACCAATACACCGAATTTAACCAAACTACCCGCGAACTGATTGAAACGGCGAGCGACACTTCGGCCATTCATAACGATCTGGATAATCTGTTTAGTAATTTGAGTTTGCTGTTTGGCAGCCAACGTCATCTGATCGAGGAAATGCAGGAGAATCTTTTGCGCTTGCGGATGGTGCCGTTGAGTTCGCTTGAAGCCCGGCTTCAACGAACGGTTCGCGTCACCGCCAACGAAGAAGGCAAGCAGGTCGAACTGCATCTCGAAAATGACCATATCGAAATTGACACCCAGATTCTTGATTCCTTTGTCGAACCGTTGATTCATATCCTGCGAAATGCGGTCGCGCACGGCATCGAAGCACCTGAAACCCGAAATTTGCTGGGTAAGCCCGAAAAAGGACAAATCAGGCTTAAGGCTTATAGTGAAGGCACCCATATCGTCTTTGTAATTTCGGATGACGGACGCGGAATTTCGGTTCAGTTGCTCAAGGAAAAAGCTGTCTCTCTGGGATTAGTTTCGCCAAAAGAGACGGACGAAATGTCTGACGAGGAGGCTTTTTCTTTGATTTTTCTGCCGGGACTTTCAACCTCAGACGAGATTAATCAGGTTTCGGGTCGCGGCGTCGGAATGAATATCGTCAAATCTGCCATTACCCACCGGCAGGGCGATATTTTTATCTCGTCCGATGTCCGGCAAGGCACAACTTTTACCGTCCGGCTCCCGATGTCACTGGCTGTCACCCGTGCCCTGCTGGTCAAAGCCGACACCCAAACTTTTGCTTTTCCGCTCAAATTGGTCAAACAAATAATTGAAATTTCTCCGATTGAATTTGAGACGGTTTCGCGCGAAAAAGTTTTCAAACGGGAAGGTAAATCTTACAAATTTTATCATTTTAACGAATTGCTCAATCTTCCGGTTTTGCCAATCCGGCAAAACTCGAGAATCTCTCTGCTGTTAATTGAAACTCCGGACAAACCTTGCGCTTTGATGGTCGAAGAAATGATCAAACCCGAAGAGGTCGTCATCAAGCCGCTCGGCAAGTTGTTAGGAAATGTGCCGGACATTATCGGAGCGACTATTTTAGGCGACGGTCGCGTAGTCCCGGTTTTGGATTTGGTACATCTGCTCAAACGAAAACCGGCGAGGGCGAAAAAGACTAAAACAACTCCGGTCAAACCTAAAACACAACTCACCGTCTTAATTGTGGATGACAGCCCGAGCGTCCGTCAGGTCAATTCAATTTTAGTTAAAAATGCCGGCTGGCAGCCAATTCTGGCGCGGGACGGAATGGAAGCGCTCGAAGTCCTGCAAGCCTTCCGCGAACTACCCGATATTATTTTAACCGATGTCGAAATGCCGCGAATGGACGGCTATGAACTGCTCGCTTCAATCAAACGTCAGGAGACGCTGCGCTCAATCCCGGTCATCATGATTACTTCGAGAGCCGGCGAAAAACATCGCCGCAAAGCGTTTGATCTGGGCGTTTCGGAATATCTGAGCAAACCTTATGAAGAAGCGGCTCTGGTTAAAAAGATTCTGAATTTAGTTTAAAATTTGGGGCAGGGGCGGGGGCAGGGGCAGTGGCAGTAGCAGTGGCAGTAGCAGTGGCAGGGGCACAGAGGGCAGGAGCAGTGGGCAGGAGCAGGAGGGGGCAGGAGCAGTGGGCAGGAGCAGGAGCAGGGGCAGGGGGCAGGAGCAGTTGCAGAAGGAGTCCAGCTTTTCCTTTAATCACCACGTGTAATTATTATCTAGGTGAAACATTTCCAGAGTTGCAGAAGGAGTCCAGCTTTTCCTTTAATCACCACTGCTCCTGACTGCCACTGCTCCTGACTGCCCCTGCTCCTGACTGCCCCTGCTCCTGACTGCCACTGCCACTGCCACTGCTACTGCCACGCCACTGCCCCTGCCACTGCCACTGCCACTGCCTACTGCCACTGCCACTGCTACTGCAAAACTACCCAACCCTCCGCGCCGGCGTTTTGCTTGGACGAATTTCAATCTTGCTTGAAAGCGCGTTTGATTTTTGGTTGAGCAGGTCTATCACGACCTCGGCAATATCATCGGGCTGAATCTGCCATGCCTTGGCGTCGGTAATTTCTTCGTTGCCAAATTCGGTATTGACCGAACCGGGGCAAATCAAACTGACTTTGATATTGTCGGGACGAACTTCCAGCATCAGGGCTTCGGTCAAACCGTTTAAGCCAAATTTTGAGGCGTTATAGGTTGCCATTCGCGGATGTGCGTTTTGCCCGGCCAAAGATGAGATATTAATGATATGCCCGCCATTTCGAGCCTTGATGAGTGGGATCGCGTGATGACAGGTGTAAAAAACACCGAACAAATTGGTCTGCAAAACCCATTCAAAATCTTCGGGCGCGGTTTCTTCGACCGTTTTGCCAAAGATTCCGACACCGGCATTATTGACCAAAATATCAACTCCGCCAAAAAGCCGCACACATTCATCGAGCATCACCCGCACCTGTGATTCGCTCCGCACATCACAAACTTCGCCTTCGACCTTGCCTAACGCCGAAAGCTGTTCGAGGGCAAGTTTCAGTTGTGATTTGTTCCGGGCACAAATAAAGACTGACGCACCTTCACGCAAAAGGGCTTCTGCCACCGCCCGTCCGATTCCTTTGGTTGCGCCGGTCACGACGGCAATTTTATTTCTGATATTCATTTGATTTCTTTTTTCTCCCCTGAGCCGATTAGTTACGCTGAACGATTTTCGGCGAGTCCTTTTCTGCTAATTGTTTCGGACGGCGATGCTCCGGAGGCGGCGATGGGGGAGTAGTCTTGGCTTGCCGGTGTCCACCCGTGAGATCAGCATCAGCTCCCGACCGCATCCCGATTTGAAATTTGCGAATCCGGTCGAACGGTTATTTTCTTTTTCTTATCTGCCTCAAGTCTGGGGGCTTTTTTGCGGTCAAGTTCTTTCCAAAGCAGGGTCACGCTTCCGTCACTGTCTTTCCGAATAACTCTGAACGCGAGAATCATATCAATTCGTTTATCCCCGTCCAACAGATTATAAATCCAGCCGCGAAAGTTACGATAGATGTTTCCGCGATAAGCAATCACCCGAAGCGCATACGTCATATTTTCCTGCGCCGGCAGAGCCTTTCGATATTCGTAACGGTCAGCCCTGACGCCTTTGACAATTTGAACGAACTGCTTGGTCGCCTCGCTGCTCACGGTTTCCGGAACAAAATCAGCCAGATATTTGACGCCTGCACTCTGGAGCGATAAATCATCGAGCTGAAGCTCACCGAGTCTGACCAAAATATTTTGCGAGAGGATGCCATCGGAGACGAAAATGCCATCCTTAAATCTCAAGTCCGAGAGATACGCAGTGGTATATTCTTTCTCGCGAAAGGAATAAAATGAGCCGTCCGGGATCGAATTTTTACAATTCTCATCTACCCGAATCACATAAACATTTGATTCGCATCCGGCATCATTCATTAAACGAAAAATGCCCGTCCCGGAATGTTTGAGAAAGTCGGCATATTTTGCTAAATCTTCGGAATTAGGTAAAAGCTGTTTTTCCTGGTCTTTGGTTCGTTTATTCTTAAAAGGAAAAAAGCTGCGGCTGGCCGAATTTTGCCCGCCTCGACTTCGCTCTGCCGACCTCGGTTCGGCGGCGCGAAGAGTTTGAGCCGCTGGAGTCGGTGAAGTATTTTGGGCTAAAAACGAAAGCGGGAAAACCATCAAAATCATTGCTAAAACTAAAAACCAAAATCTTCTCATTACTCCTCCAAACTTATTTTGTATTTTGCGCTCCTGATATTCTAAACTGACTAAACCTGATCAGCGGATTCCCGATAAAGTTCTTTCCAGATAATAGTCAGCCCTTGTCTGGAATCTATCCCGACCACTCGAAAAATAACCACGATATCAATCCGTTTGTCATTGGCGGCCGCGTCCCGGTTTCGATAGGCATATGAACGAAGCAGGTAAGTTCCATTCAGCTTAACCTCGGCTTGAGCAAAAAACTTGATTGCCTCTCCGGTCTCAACTCCCTTTTCAAGCTCTTTTTTTCTGGCGGAAATTTCTTCAAATTTCTTTGGCATCGGCAACTGTATGAGCGATTTAACCAGAGCGGAATCTTTGTCTAACGATTCCATTCGGACATCATTAATTTCGGCGATTAATCCAACGGTCAAATTTTTAGTTCCAACCGCAAACTTGTTCTCCTGATATTGGAGATCCGCCCAATCCATCGCGCCATAAAGTTTTTTTCGGAATGAATAAGCCGACAACTGGTCATTATTACTCTGCAAACATCCCTCCCGGCTGAGGTTGACTACTCTTTGGTCACCGCAAAAATTCGGCAGGATTTTGAAAATCCCGGTTTTCGCAATTTTGAGAAAATCAGCAAAGGCGGCGAGTTCAGTTGAAGCCGGCGTAATGAGTATTTTTTGGTCTTTGGAAATTCGTGGTTCAGGCAAATAAACCGGCCTCGCCATAAATTCGTTGCTTTCATCGCCTTCTAATCCGCGAAGTTTGCGTTCAGAATCTTCGAGCAGACTCTCCTGTTGTTTTTTCCATGTCTCGCGGTTTTGCTGGCTGGCCTGAGTAATCGGACCGATCTTTTCGGTTTGCGGAGCCACTTGTCCAAAGGCTGATAAAGTTAAATTTGTCATTAATAAAACAAGTAAAAAATATCTCATAATTTTCCCCCTGATTACTCAAGCTTTCGGCTTCAAAATCTCATTAACTACATTTTTCTCCAAATTAAAACAACACTTCCATCCGCATCTTTTCTGATTACTCTAAACGCAACAATAGTTTCTTCAAAGGCTCGCTGCATCAATTGATACTTACCTGAACGAAGCAAGTAGGTTGTTTCGTTCTGAACCGTAGCCTCGCCCGTAAATAATCTCCCCCCAATGTTTACACCTTTTTCAAAGTGCTTCTTTTGAGCGGCTATTTTTGACACATCTTTAGTTATCACGAATTGTTTCAGCGCCCGAATTTCTTCAGTTAAATTCAAAGTTTCAAGCGGAACATCTCCCAATTCGCTAAATAAAGCATAATTAAGTGGATACCAGACTGAAAATTTTTCATCCTCAAGCCTAATATCCATCGCCCTTAAGTTGAGATAGCTTCGCGCACTAAAAGAATAAAGCGAGCCATTTCCAATTATCTGAGGGACTTCGAGACATCTCGTATCATTAGCCGCAACTATTCTATTATCACAATTTGATAAATCAAGAAGTTTAACAATTCCGGTTTTCCTGTTTTTCAAAAACTGGGTATATTTTTCAAAATCTTCCTTCGGCGGGGTCAGTTTGATAATATCTGCTTTCGAGAGTTTATTATTAGTTGGTAATCCCGATTTATAGGTATCTCGCTGATTTTCACTATTCCTCACCCAGGCATCCAGGATTTTGTTCCGCTCGTCAAACTCTTTTCTTCGCTCTCCATAGACAGAGATATCATCTTGTCCAAACGCAGAAATAACTAAAGTGAATATTGAAAATAGAAGAACAATTTTTTTCATCTCAAGCCCTAACCTAATTTCGCCTTTAAAATCTCATTCACAACTTTTGGATTGGCTTGGCCTTGCGAAGCTTTCATGACTTGCCCGACAAAGAAGCCAAAGGGCTTTTAGAATAACCCTGATTCAATCAATAAAAGTCTTTCTTCAATTCGACTTTCATCATTAAATCTCAAAAGTCGTGCGGTAACTCTACCTTCGGCCGTCAGCGGTTCAATTCTTCCGTTTTCAAACCGAAAATGTTCCGTCCAAATTTGCATGCGTGGATTATAGAAAAACGTAAACTTTTCATCTCCATCCCAATCCAATGAACCAAGGTCTGAACCTTTGAATTCGTTACAAGCAGGACAACTTAAAGCAAGATTTTCAACCTCATGATCTCCGCCGTGTTTGATTGCAAGTATATGTTCAACGTGATGTCTAAACATCGGTTTAATATGTGGAATCAAACAATATTCACAGCGATTATTTGCTCTTTCGATAACAAATTGCCGAAGACTTTCTGAAATATATCTCGACATTTACAGCTTTCCTTTGGCAATTTTGGTAGCTTTGGCAGCAATCAAAATCAACCAGTGATTTATTCGCAACCATTCTTCAAGTTCCCTTTTTTCGGCTAATTTAATTGTGCTTTCACTATTCAAATCAAGCAAATAATCAATTCTAACTTGTGTTTTTTCTGGCAAAGAAAATTCTAACACTTCGTTTTCAGGCGGATTTAATCTCAAAAAACCGACGATTTTGCTTTTGGCGTTTCTGACCGCTTCGTTTTTGAAATCCTCCAAATTTAATTCCAAAATAACATCAGTCCAAATACCAAAAGACTGAATCTTTTTGGCCAATGAATTTGAAACCTGTAAGGTTAGTTCGATCATATTTTAACTGTTCAATTTCGCCTTTAAAATCTCATTCACAACTTTTGGATTTGCTTGGCCTTGCGAAGCTTTCATGACTTGCCCGACAAAGAAGCCAAAGAGTTTTTCGTTCCCGCCGCGATATGCTGTCACTTGATTTTGATTGGTTTCAATAATGAAGTCAACAATTTTTTCAATCGCCGAAGTATCGGAAATTTGTTCAAATCCTTTTTCTTTGATCACAATTTCGGCCGTCTGGCCCGACTTGAACATTTCGACCAAAACCTCTTTGGCCTGATTATTGTTGATTTGTCCGGCATCTAAAGTTTTAATCAATTCGGCTAAATTGGCAGCTGAAACGGGCGAATCTTTGGCGCTTTGACCGGCATTATTTAATTCTCTGATGAGTTCAGAAAGGATAAAGTTTGCCGAAACGCGGGGATTATTCGAGGCTTTGGCGGTGGCTTCATAAAACGCGGCCAGGTCTTTTTCTGAAACGAGGGTTGACGCATCCGCAAACGTCAATCCGTATTCGCGGATAAATCGGTCACGCATGGCGTCGGGAAGTTCGGGCATTTCCGCCTTGATTCGTTCGACAAACTCCCGGGTGACGACCAACGGCTGTAAATCAGGTTCGGGAAAATACCGATAATCGTGGGCATCTTCTTTGGAACGCATGACCCGGGTTTTATTATTTTTTTCGTCCCACAAACGAGTTTCCTGATTAACGCCTTCGCCCGATTCGTGGGCTTCGATTTGCCTCTCGATCTCGTATTCAATCGCTTTTTGCATAAAGCGGACGGAGTTTAAGTTCTTTAATTCGACCTTGTTGCGAAATTCGGTTTCGCCGATTTTGCGCACCGAAACATTCGCTTCGCAGCGCAGATTTCCTTTTTCCATATCGGCGTCCGAGGCGCCAACCCATTGCAGAACACGGCGCACGTGATTGACGTAATCATAGGCTTGCCAGGAGGAACGAAAATCAGCCTGGGTGACGATTTCGCCAAGCGGAGTTCCGGCTCGATTAAGATCAATATAAGAATATTTTTCGACTTCGGGCAGACCTTCGTGAACGTTTTTGCCCGCATCTTCTTCGAGGTGCATCCGTTCAATCCGAATCTGCATCGGTTTCCATTCTTTGACCCGACCGTTTTCGTCCCGCTCAGCCGTCATAATTTCCAAAACGCCATTGGCCGAAAAAGGCTTGTCGTATTGCGAAATCTGATACCCCTTGGGCAAATCGGGATAAAAATAGTTTTTCCGGGAAAAGACCGAAGTCTCCTGAACTTCTAAGCCCAAAGAAAGTGCCGCTTTCGCTCCAAGTTCGATAACCCGTTGGTTGAGAACCGGCAAGGCCCCCGGCAAACCCAAACAAACCGGACAAGTGTTTGTATTCGGATCATGTCCGAAACTGGTGGCACAGC
>JANOEF010000610.1:0-4502 GCA_031413075.1 Acidobacteriota bacterium
CTATTTCATCCCTTGACTCGTTTCGGGACGCGAATACTGTGCGCGCCGCTTTGCCAAGGGTGGTGGCCCTCGGCGGAGTGCCAACTTCCAAAACCTTTTCCGGATTATTAATTTTAGCTGGCTGATCGGTGCTTTGTGAAAATGTCTGATTGGTTTTGCGATGAACAATATTTTTATCTTTCCGAACGTATTTATAAATAGCCTGTTTGCTTTTCGCCTCTTGTTTGTTTTTGTTGGTGGATTTAGATTTTTTAACTGCGGGACGGCGTTTGGCGAAATCGTCAGACTTGATTGTGCGTGTTTGCGTATCGTCTTGGGAGAAAATAAACGTGGCGGATGCAATCAGTAAAACGTTGAGACTCAAAACTCTAATAAATTTTCTTTTCATCATAATTAAAATCCCGGCAAAATTTCCAATAGTAATTTTCGCAAAAATCATTCATGGTTTCTTAAACAAACTATCGCTTATCGGCACATTGTATTTTGTCTGATATACATCGTATTTAAATGTTATCGTTATATTTGCACTCTTCTGACGGATAGTCATCGGAATATGAAAACCATTTATATCCACGTAATCTTCAAAATAGGTTTCGGTCACAACATTTATGCCCTGTTGAGTGTCAAGTCCGAAGCTACTGAAATCCCTCCTAGAGAGAAGATTTGACACCGTATCGATATAAAAAGTTTCCGTCTTTCCGTCAACATCAGTCGCCACCAAGACGTAAACATCTTTATTTCCTAATTTTTCGATACCTCTCACAATTATTTGGGGATAAAATTGTCTGATTAAAGCCAGGTTCCCACTTCCAATCGCTTCACTACGTCTGGAAGAATTGACATCTTGGGCGGTTGCATCCTTTGCTCCGGAGCCTTCCTCGTAGAACCATCCCGTATTACCTGTAAAACATTGCATCGAACCAAGATTAGCCACCACAGTTAAATTGAGGCTGCTATCAGGTTTTTTTGAATAATACTCAATTAGCCCGGTAAATTTCTTTCCATTACCTTCCATTTCAATGCTTCCCTTGGTAATAAGTGTTGTGATATTGCTAAATTTTTCATATCCGATGGCTTTTGAGTATTTGGTTAAAACATCTTCAGCCAAGGGCATTCGGGGAGTGGAAATTTCAGGAGCGGTGGGTTGAGAATTGATAGCTGTTGTATTGACCGGGTTGGTCGTTTTATTTCCAGCAAAATAAAAATCGCCGACTAGTGAAGATTCGTCAAACGGAACTTGTTTGTTGCCTGATTGCTTCATTACATCAGCACGGACAATTTGAAGCATCTTCATAATATCAACATTTTTGACGCGTATTTGTTTGAGTAGTGAGCCTGTATAAAGTCCGTTTCTGCCGTCTCCGTCCGATGCTACATCTCCGGGTTTTGTCGCATAGGCGATGAGCGTTCCGGTTGGTGCATCAATTCTCGCTAACCCACCTTTTTCTCCGGTATTCCGATAATTGCGCCACTTTCGAGCAAATGGATTATCACGACAAGCATCCAGAATAACAATATTGAAACCGTTGTTCGCCGAAGCCATTTTGTTTAGCACGAAATTGATATTAACCGAGCTGTAATCGATTTCATCTTCAGCTTGAATGTCAGCATCAATTGGTATCAGATAATTTGTGCCTGCTTGGGCAATACCGTGTCCGGCGTAGAAAAACAACCCGATAGCTTTTGTGTCTGCGAGGCGGGTGCCGAACTGCCGAATCAATCCTTCCATTTGCTGTTTAGTTTGATTCGTGCCGGAAATAACTTCAAAACCCAACTCCTTTAATGCTTCGGCCATATCATTTGCATCATTAGTGGGGTTAGGAAGTGTTGATGTTTTTTGGTATAGACTGTTACCTATGACAAGTGCCACCCGCTTTTCTGTTTGAATACTTGCTTTCTCACGATCTAACTGTCGCGTATCCTGTCCGAAAACTGTATTAGCACTTTGAAATAATAAGAATATAATCGTAAGTAATCCTAGTATATCCGGAAAGATGGAGTTTTTTATCTTTAAGTCTTTCATAACCTTTTTTGCCTCTTAAAATTACCTATGTTCGAGTTCTATCCGATGCACAATTCTATCGCCATTACTTTTGATAATTGTTTGCTGATTCACCGTATTCTTACTTGATTCAGTTTGCGTTTTCTTTTCCAATAAATTCTTTAGTTTTTCCACATTGTCTTTAGCCTTGACTTCTCCTTGATTACCAAAAGCTTCTTGCCGCAACGCTTCCAAATCATCCTGTTTTGCAGCAGTCCAGATTAACCAGACGATTTCTGTTCCTTTGGTCCCGCTAAAGGTATTGAAATTTGTTTCAATTTGTTGATTTATTGCAACCTCTGCCGAGCCATTATTGGTTTTTGGGGTTGGGTAAAGAATGTTATAGATGGTATTTCCCAGGGTATCTTTATCTTCATTGAATAAATAAACAAAACCTGCTGCATCGGGTTTTAAAGCCATCTTGAACTTATAACCGTTTTCAAAAATCTCCTGTCCTGACGATTGAAATGGTGTTTCAAAAGGTTTCCCATTACGCATCTTCTGTACCTCGAGGTGAAAGAGAAGTGTGCGAATCGGAGCATCTGAGGATCTATTAGTATTAGTTGCCGTATTAGTTGCCGTATTTGCTGCTATATTCGAATTGGGATTTGAGTTATTAGCCGATGCCACTTCGATTGGCGAACTTTTCCAGATGGCAAAAGCCAGAAGTGAACCAATTGCTGCCAGAATTAATATTCCCAGTCCAAGATAAATCGGTAGCTTGCTTTTCGGGTGCGTGTCTGTCCGAACCATTTCCGGAATTTCATTGGCACTCACCAATTGCTCAGTTAAAGGTAGTAAAACAGGGGAAGGCATAGTTTGGGCAGATGTAACCTGATTCGTTTTGATTTGAGTACCGGTCGCTTGAGTTAAAGCGATTGACTGCCTGAGCGCGTTTGCTAATTCTTTGCCGAATTTTCGCCCATCCTGTGGTCTATCCGAAGGATTAAGAGCAAGAGCCTGAATAATAATTCGATCAACTTCATTGGAAATTTCCGGGCGGAGCCGGCTCGGTGTAGTTTGAACACCTTCTTTTTGAAGCATAAACAACTCGACCAGCGAATTCGGTGTAAAAGGCATTTTGCCGGTCAGAATCTCATACGCAACAATCGCACAAGCATAAATATCGGCAGCCGGGGTTTGTTCAAGCTTTCCCTCAAGTTGTTCGGGGGCCATATAAAGAATTGTGCCGATTGCTTGCGGAATCGAAGTAGCAGGCGCAAGTTGGGATTGTTCTACTCTGGCAATCCCGAAATCAATCAGACGAACCCGTTCGTAACTGTCTTCCTGCGGCGTGAGCATGATATTTTCCGGTTTAAGGTCACGATGCAAAACCTTTTTGGAATGAGCAACGCCCAGGGCATTACCAATATTTTCAATCAGATAAGCACATTCGGCGAGCGGTAGTTTCTTATTTTTACGCAGTTTACGGCGTAAAGAATATCCTTCTATAAATTCCATTACCATAAAAGGATGTCCATCCGAAAGAGTTCCTGAATCTAGGATCCTGACAATATTTGGATGATCGAGACGGATTAACGCTTCTTTTTCGTGTTGGAATTTGCGAACAATATTTTCATTTTTTAGGGCAGCTTTTTGCAGGATTTTAACCACAACTTGCTTAGACATCAATTTCAAATCCTGGGCCAGATAAACTAAACCGATGCCCCCTGCATCTGCTCCCCCTTCGGTTAAATCCTTCATTATCAAAAAACGTCCATCAAGTAATTGCCCAACCAGCGTATCAGATTTTACGAAGGTTTCGGTTTTTTGGGTTTCGGCTGTATCAATATGTGCAAACTTATCAACAACGGGCGTTTCCAGGAAACTTTCCGATATCTCCAATGATGATAATAGTGATTCTACTTCGCGGCGAGTGTCAGTATCATCGGAACAAACTTGATTAAGATAGTGAGGTCGTTCAGATGGTGCCAGTTTTAGTGCTTCACCAAATATCTCCTTTGCTTTATCCCAATTCTCAGTTTTCATCTGGTCAATTCCCGGTGCAGCCAGGCCTTTGCCATTGCCCAATCTCTGGCGGCAGTAGTGCGTGAAATATTTAAGGCATCCGCCGTTTCTTCCAAACTCAAACCGCTGAAATACCGCAGCTCGACAACCCGCGCTTGTTGTTTATCTTTCTTTTCAAGGCGTGTTAACACTTCATCAAGGGCAATCAGATCAATATCTTTCTCATCAACGGCAACCGTCAAGGCTTCATCCAAGGGGAGTTCTACATTATCACCGCCGCGTTTTTCACGGTGTTTGGTGCGGGCGTGATCAACCAATATTCGCCGCATCGCCTGGGCGGATATGGCAAAAAAGTGCATCCGATTTTCCCAATTCACCTCGCGCTGGTCAATTAATTTCAGATACGCCTCGTTAATTAAAGCAGTCGGTTGGAGTGTGTGGTCGATTCGCTCACGGCGCAAATAACGGGCGGCTTGTTTATGCAGTTCATCAT
>JANOEF010000611.1:0-5894 GCA_031413075.1 Acidobacteriota bacterium
GGGCGCCGGGGGCACCGGGTCCAGCCGGCCCACCCGGCGCTGCGTCCACCGTCGGCGCGGTGGGACCAGCCGGCCCGGTCGGTCCGCCCCTGCTATAAAATGCCGCCAATCATTCCCGCAAACCTGATAATTGCCACTGCCCTGTGCCCCCCTGCTCCTGCCACTGCTCCTGCCACTGCTCCTGCCACTGCCTTTACTGTGACCGCAAAATCGAAAGGGGTTTTTTGAAAAGCACGTCAAAACTTGCCAGTGTTCCGATAAATGTAACCAACAGAGCAGTTATCAGAATGCCGAGGACAAACAACCACCAATCAAATTCCCAATCAAAGTCCAAAATATATTTCGTCACGGCAAATGACAGCAAGGTCGCAAAAAATGCGCCGATAATCCCTGCCAGAAGACCTAAAATGGCGTATTCGGTGAAGAGAATCGTCAGCAAACTTCCCCGTTTGGCCCCGAGAGTTTTCAGGATTGCGTTTTCGTAAATTCGTTGCGATTTGGTCAAACTTACCGAACCGATCAGTATCAAAATCCCGGTCAGCATCACGAAACTGCCGACAAATGAAATCGCCAGCACAAAATTGTTAATGAGTTTGGTGACGGTGGTTAAAATATCCTGAACATCAAAAATCTGCACATTTGGAAAGGTATCAATCACTTTGCGTTGAAAACGTGCGCGCTCAACCGCCGAAATTTTGTTAATTAGCGGCAAGGCAAAGGTTTGCGGCGCAGCCTCGAGCGTTCCGGGTCGAAAAACGAACATAAAGACCGTTCGCGTATTACGCACATCAATTTTACGGACGCTGGTCACTTTGGCATTGATCTTTCTGCCCAAAACGTCAAAGGTGATGACACTTCCGATACCGATCTTGAGCAGTCGCGCCATATCGTCAATAACCGAAACTTCGGTCTCGGTGGTCGGCGTCGTATCCCACCATTGACCGGCAATAACGGTTTCGTTTTCCTCCAGATTCGGGCGATAGGTGACGGCAAACTCGCGTCCGATTTGTCCCTGTTGCTGACGCACCTCTTTTTGCTGATAATCTGCGGCCGCGCCATCCACCAGCGCAATGCGGGTTCTGACGGTTGGTACCGCTTTTAATTCTTCGGTCGTGACGGACTGACTAAGTTGTTTAACGCCTTCGATTTGACTGCGCTGAATATCAACCATAAACAGATTCGGCAACGTCTGATTGCGGGAAAAATCGAATTCGCGGACTAAATTGCCCTGCAAAGATTGGACGGCAATCACGACAAAGGCCCCAAGTCCGACCGCCAACAAAACTATCCGGGTTTGATTGCCCGGACGATAGAGCGAATTAACGGCCTGCGAAATTGAAAACGACGAGAATTTCTTTAAATTCCGCAAAAGTTTGGTCAAAATCAAGGCTGCCAGATAGAGTATCATGGCCGTCACGGCGAGCCCGACCAAAAAGGCCGTCCCGACTTTCCACGAACCCGCCTGCCAAACGGCAATGCCTAAAATTCCGGAGAGGGTAAACAGCGCAAAAAACCATTTCGTCCAATCCAGCCGGCGCATCTGGACATTATTGGTATCTCTCAGCAGCAAACTCGGCTTAATTTGGCGAATCTGCAAGAGTGGTAAGAGCGAAAAAAGCAGCGAAATTAAAACGCCCAGCAACATTCCCTGCCAAACGGCTGATTGCTGCAGGGTATAAGTCATTTTTTCGGGTAAATCGGCTCCAAAACGCCAGCCGACAAACCATAGCGTGTTTTGGGCTAAAAAGATCCCAAACAAACTCCCCAATAAACCTAAGGTTAGTATCTGCAATAAATAGACAAAGATAACTTTCCGGCTGTCGGCGCCTAAACATTTCAAAACAGCAATTGTTTTGCGTTTTTGTTCGACGAAAACCCGCGCCACATTCCAGACGCCGACACCGCCCAGAACCAAAATCAATAATCCCGTCAACGATAGATAATTTTCGGTTCGGGTGAATTGGTCTCCGATGTTTTCCTGTGTTTCGCGGTAGTTTTGAACGGTTAAAATCGTCCCTTTCAAGGCTTCGCGGAGTTCTTTGACAATCGGGGTCGGATTATCCGACGTCCGATACAAAATTCGACGGCGAATCCTCGAGCCTGATCGGGTTAACCCGGTTTCCTCGAAAGCCTCTTTGGTCACAAAAACCCGCGGACCGAGGCGAAATCCGCTTTGGCCGCCGGGTTCTTCATCAAAAGTCGCTCGAATCTCAAAATCAGCCTCGCCAATTTTGATTTTATCGCCAATTTTAAGATTCAGTTTTTCCAGTAAAAGCGGAGCCACCACGGCGCCTCTGTTTTCCAACATTTTGAAATCGAAAGGTCTTCCATCTGAAAAATTAAAAGTTCCGACCAATGGAAAAGGCGGCTCGATTCCTTTTAATTCAACAAATTGCAAACCCTCCTGGGCGGCGTTTGCGGGTCGCGCCATGGCGACGGTGGTGATTGCTTCGTTTCGCGCTTCGATGAGGCTCGATTTGTTAATCACCGATTCAATCCGCGAAATATCGTCAGGTGTGAAAATGTTGGTCGAACTGATTTCAAAATCGGCCGTGAGGAGTGCCCGCGCATCCGTTCCGACTGCCTGCGACAGGTTTTGAATCAACGACCGCAGCGCCACGACTGAGCCGACTCCGATCGCAATACAAAGAAAGAAAAACAGCAGTCTCCGCCACGATGAACGAATTTCCCGAATGGTTAAGTTGAAAATAAATTGCATAAGCTTTCTTTGCGACGCGGAGAACAGGAGACGCGGGGACACGGAGATTTTTACTCTATGGCTGAAAGTTTTTATTCAAACAACTCAACTCAGCCGCTAAATCCCCGCGTCTGGATGTCACCGCGTCCCCGTGTCTGTTAGAATTCTGCCGTCCCGCAGACGAATCTGCCGCTCGGCTTTTTCAGCTAATTCCTGGTCGTGTGTGACCAAGATCAAGGTCGTCTTTTTATCGTCGTGGAGCGCGGTCATCAGTTCAAAAATATGCTGCCCGTTGCGTGAATCCAAATTTCCGGTTGGCTCATCGGCCAACAAAATTTTGGGATTATTGGCAAAAGCCCGGGCAATTGCCACCCGTTGCTGTTCACCGCCCGAAAGTTCGTTCGGATAATGATGTCCGCGATTGGTTAAATCTACTTCTTCTAATAATTTAGCAGCTCGTTCTTTGGCGCCCTTATCCCCGCGAATCTCAAGCGGGATCAAGATATTTTCAAACGCCGTAAGACTCGGGATCAAATGGAACGATTGGAAAATAAATCCGAGTTTATCGCTTCGCAAAGTGGCCAATCCATCCTCACTCATTTTCGTAATGCTTTCGCCATCAATCAAAATCTCGCCCGAACTGGGCGCGTCGAGTCCGGCCAATAATCCGAGAAGGGTTGATTTTCCGCTCCCTGAGGCCCCCGTAATGGCGACAAATTGCCCGTCGGGAATCTCTAATGAAACATCGGCTAAAATCGTTAAATCGTCCGCACCGGAACGGACGGTTTTCGTCACATTATAAATTTCAATCATAAAATTATTGATTCATTGATTCATTTTATCATTGAGTCATTGCTTTTTTGTTTTTCAATTGATCAATGAGAAAATGAATCAATGAGCAAATTCCATAACTTTTTGCAACTATCTGCATCTAATCCCGTAAAACTATCGAAAGCAAAATAGGCAAAGATATGTTCAATTTTATTCGTTCAATTGCAGTTTTAAGTTTCATAATATTTTTGACGTCCTGTGGCACATCGTCTGCGCGGAGTGAGTTTGAGAAGCCGCGCGAGCAGATTCAAGTTCCAAATACCGTCTCGAACAAACCGAAAATCGTCGCGTTCGGCGACAGCCTGACCGCTGGATTCGGACTCAGCGAAAAAGAATCTTATCCGTATCTTTTACAGGAAAAACTTCGCGCTGACGGTTACGATTATGAGGTGGTCAACGCCGGAATTTCCGGCGATACGACCTCGGGCGGGTTGGAAAGAATTGATTGGTCGCTCAATCAGGAAAATGTCCAGATTTTGATTCTCGAACTCGGCGGAAATGATTTGCTTCGTGGTTTGCCGATTGAAAAAATGAAAGAAAACCTGACCGCGATGATCAAAAAGGCGAAGGCTAAAAACGTCAAAATACTCTTTTGCGGAATGCTCGCGCCGCCAGCCATGGGCGCCAAATATCAGCGCGAATTTGTCGCCGTTTTTCCGGATCTAGCCGCCGAATACAAGGTCGAATTTCTGCCTTTCATTTTGGAAAACGTCGCGGCCGACCCGAAACTTAATCAGCCTGACGGAATTCATCCGAATGCCGAAGGCTCAAAAATTATGACGGATAATGTGTATCAGGCTTTGAAACCATTATTAAAAAAATAGTCCCTGAGTCCCTCCGTCCCAAGGTTGTACTGATTGAATTGAGACTGAGGAACTCGCGGCTCAAAAAAACGAACAAGGGAAGGTAATAAAAATGAATTTAGAAGGAAAGACCGTTTTGGTGGTTGGCGCAGGGCGCGGCATTGGACGCTGTTCGGCTGAACTTTTTTCGCAGGCAAATGCCAATGTTGTCATCGTTTCGCGGACTGAAGCGGAACTGATGGAACTTGGCTTTAAACTCAACAATAAGGGTAATCCGAATATTTTGGCCCTCGAAGCCGATGCCGGAGACGAAACCGATGTCAAGCAAATCGTTGAGCAAACATTAGCCGAATTCGGCTCAATTGATTATCTCATTCACGCCGCCGGAGCCGGTATTTTGAAGCCTTTCGGCGAATTAACCTGGACAGATTTTGAGACCCTGATCAATGCTAATCTGCGAACAACTTTCAATGTCCTGCAAGCCGTTCTGCCGGTTATGACCGAACAAAAATTTGGCCGGGTCGTAGCAATTCCGGGGATTTTAGGCAAAGCGCCGATGGCTCAGGCTTCTGCCTACTGTGCCTCCAAATATGCGCTGACAGGAATGATCAAATGTCTCAAAGATGAATACAAACGGCACGGAATCCGGTTTAGTCTGATGCACCTCGGCGGGGTTGATTCAAACTTTTGG
This sequence comes from Acidobacteriota bacterium, assembly GCA_031413075.1. Taxonomy (GTDB): domain Bacteria; phylum Acidobacteriota; class Blastocatellia; order Pyrinomonadales; family Pyrinomonadaceae; genus JAIBCC01. The sequence goes on from JANOEF010000611.1 coordinate 5,024, forward strand.
GACAATATCACGATGAAAGTTCAGCGCGACAAAATGCTTTCGCTCGATTCGGCCGCGAGAGCGGTTTTCTTTGCCGCCACTCAGGAAGGCGAAGGCGTCATGTCGGAAATTGTCCTGCTGCCCGAAAGCCATCAATTGGTTTGAGAAAATTTGGCAAATAAGCACCAATGGACAATTAACAATGGACGATCAAGAAAACCAAAAAACCAATGGTAATCAACGATTTGCAAACTTTTCTTGATTTTCAAAATGTCGCCAAACTTTTGCTGACCTGCTTAATTACAAATTTGCAAGGTCTTCAAAAAAGTCAAGAAAGACAAAAAAGTTGGAGTCTGAATTGATTTTCAAACTCCAACTTTTGAATAAGTGCTAGCTTTTAGCAAAAATTACTCGTTTTTTCCGATGGCAAACAATTTTATGAGGACTAACCCCGCCACAAACCCCCCGATGTGCGCCGCATAAGCCACGCCGCCTTTGGCCCCGCTCGAAAGATAGCCCTGCAATAGTTGAAAACCGATCCACAGCCCAAGCGCGACAAATGCCGGAATGGTGGTCATCATAAAACTGAACATAATCGCCCGCACTTGTTTATTCGGAAAGAGAACCAGGTATCCGCCGAGCACCCCGGAAATCGCGCCGGAAGCTCCGAGCATCGGAATGACCGAACCGGTGTCCATCATAATTTGACCAACGGCGGCCGCAAACCCGCAAATGACATAAAAAATTGTGAACCGGTAATGTCCGATGCGGTTTTCGATATTGTCGGCGAAAATCCAGAGAAAGAGCATATTCCCGAAGATGTGCATAATGTCGCCGTGCATAAACATCGAACTCAGCAAGTTAAAATAAACTCCCAACGGCGTCGGTTGAT
>JANOEF010000612.1:0-3109 GCA_031413075.1 Acidobacteriota bacterium
CAAACCGGGTGCCGAAAGAAAACCCGGCAAAGGTGATCGGTTCGTTCGGATAGTTATCCGACAAAAAATCCAGCGCAGTGCGGATGTCGTCCTGTTCACCTTTCCCGTCATCATGAATTCCGGTTGACAGCCCGACCCCCCGAAAATTAAAGCGCAGAGTCACCAAACCCGCATCTAAAAGCCCGGCCGAAGCCCGAAAAACGACTTTGTTGTGCATCGTGCCGCCGCCCAACGGATGCGGATGCGCAACCAGCGCCACCCCGCGAAATTTTTCGGCGGGTTCTTTCAAAATGGCTTCCAATCTGCCGTGCGGAGCAGGGATCAATAAATTTCCTGGTGGATACATAAGTGCTTGGTTTTACTGATACTTAACGCATATTATAGAGTGATTTCCAGTGAATAACTCAAAGTAGTTTATCACTCAATAACACTCCATTAAAGCGAGTAGCAGATACATTTTTAGAGACAGGCTTGAAATTTCATTTTGCGTCTGCGACCCTGCTTTACAACATAAGCATATTCGCTGTCAAAGATCGAAAGAGACGGCTTGAGACTTGAAACTCAAGCCGTTTTATTGTTCAAAATAATCTTTTCCATTAATCAGTCTGATATTACAAAACCGTTTTATCAATTCAAAATCTTTTTAGATCAATACTTCGGACAGAATTAAGAAAAGATAACAGCCTAGTTTATAAGCCGGACGCCCCTAAAAGGTTATGAAATTTGGACAGGAGAAATTATGGACTGTAGATGTTAGTTTTAAGACAGCTTTTTAGAACTTATTTTTTTTTGCGCGTCGAAATATGCTATGTAATCCGAAGAAACAGCATTGCCTGATAAATTTCCGAGGATTGTTAAAAACAAGATCGTATTCGGCAAATGATCAAAAAAAGTCTTAGCCCAGATTTCGCCGCTCTTTTTAAGAATCAATATTTCCCCATTAAAAACAACAATTTTCCCTAGATTGGTAATGGGCAACACCTTTTTTTGAAAGGAAATTTGAAAATGATTTATCCCAAATTCCATAAATGTTATAGTCTCACCCCGGTTTAACCTCTCTGAAATGATTGGAAGTTGATATTGAATTAACCAATCGTTTAACCTGTCCCCGAGTCCTTCGGTATCTTCTAACGGCGGTCCAAACTCAAATTGTCTGCCATCCCAAAGTGTTACTAAATAAAAATAAAATGGCGAGATGACGATAGTGCCATATTGGTCAACGACCTTTTTGCCGCTGACAAATATGTTTATGATTTCATTTCCAAAGAAACTCACTTCCTTGTTCCCCGTTTTATAAACTACACCATAATTATATATACGAACTTCTGTAGTTCTGTAATATCTTGCTTTTTTGTAAAGATAAATCCCTGCGATTAGACTAATGATGGCCAAAAAGTATAGATAATTCATGGTATTCTTTGTCTCAAGATTAATATTTGAATCAATCGCAATCAAGATTAAAACTACACTAAGCCCGATTAATCCGATCCCAAAAACTAAGTACAGCGTTCCCATCTCCCGTTCGGGTCGGTGGATACTGTATAAATCACCTAAATCATCCATACCAATTCCTCGTATTTATTTCCAAAGTACCAAAAGTCAAAAGAAACATCTTGAAGATTTTTCCGTCGCGTTTTTCTTCGATTCCGGTCAGATATAAACTTTACGATTTTCCAATGTTCATTGCCGAACTTGAATTTTATCTTCTTGCCATATGATTTTGGCATACCTGCAGTTTATTGAAAAATACAAAAAATGCAACGCTTTTGTTAGTTTCTTGTCGGCGTCGGACCACCATTGAAAAAGTTTGTTACGTCTAAATTCTATGTTATCCTACCCGAAAAATAAGAAATATTTGAAAAAAATCGACAGTTGACAAGTTTTGCAGAGAAAAGTCGCGTAAACAGGAAGGGGCAATTGTTCAAGTTTTGAGACTCAAAGCGCAATAGGGATGTTTGGTTTCTGTTTAGTATTTGATTGATGGAGATGAAGTTATGTTAAAGAGAAAGTTGACCGCACTAAGCATTGTATGTTGTCTGTTTAGTTCATCGGTTGTATTTGCCCAAACACGGGGAGTCGGTGTTCGAGTTAAAGGCTCAAATGGGCAAACTAAGGAAGTCAAGCTTTACGAAGGCAGTTATGCGCTGGTCATCGGCGAAAGTAACTACACCAATGGTTGGGACGCTCTGGCAGGTGTCGCCAGTGATGTGATAGCAGTCAAGCAAATTTTGGAAAGTGTCGGTTTCAAAGTGGAAACGGCTGAAAATCTGACGAGCCGTGATTTTGAGGCGCGGATTAAGAAGTTTATTGATGATTACGGTTATCAGGCAAATAATCGAATCCTGATCTATTACGCCGGACACGGACACACGCTCAAATCCAGCGGTGACGGACGAGAACTCGGCTATGTGGTTCCCGTTGATGCTCCGAAACCGGCAAAGGATGAAACGGGATTTCGCCGGAAAGCTATCTCAATGGATCTCGTTCAAACATATGCCAAACAGATTCAATCGAAACACGCGATGTTTATTTTCGACAGTTGTTTTTCGGGAAAGCTGGTTTCGCGAAACGAGATTGTGATTCCACCAATAATTGAAGAAAGTGTCGCCTATCCGGTCAGGCAATTCATCACAGCCGGAGCGGCCAATCAGCTGGTGCCGGATGAATCAATTTTTCGGCGGACATTTGTGCGGGCATTAGAAGGAGAGGCAGATCGAAACAGAGACGGATACATCACCGGAACGGAGCTGGCGGATTTTCTGAAAGAGAAAGTGACTAATTACAGTAATCGCGCCCAAACCCCGCAGTATGGAAAGATCAACGATGTCGAATTGGATAAAGGTGATTTTGTCTTTGTGGTAGGGAAAGATCAAAGTACCCCTGCTGCAAAACCCCAAGTTGAAACTCCTCAGGACGCCGTGTATTACCGTAACCGTGGGGATGCTAATTATTACCAAAAGAACTATAGCTTAGCCGTTGATGACTACACCAAAGCCATTCAGCTAAGCCCTCAGGACGCCGAGGCTTACTATAAACGTGGGATTACTTACGAAAAACAAGGGAATTATAGCTTAGCCATTGCTGACTACACCAGAGCTATTCAGCTAAG
>JANOEF010000613.1:0-9019 GCA_031413075.1 Acidobacteriota bacterium
GTTTCAGTTCTGCCGCCGGACTGACCGGTCGCGGCGTTGTCACGCTTTGACTAAAAATGTTACTCGCCAGGATTAGCAATAAACCCGGCATTATTAATAAACTCTTTATATTCATAATCATTACTCCTCATTTTTTCTATAAATTCTTACTCTCAAATAAATCCTTAAAAATAAATTTCGTGACCTTCTTCGGCTATTTCTTCACCTGTGCCTCCTACTCGCTCAATTCGGAGTCTTTGATGAATTCGAATTTCTCACCGGATTTCTTAAGTTGAATGATTATCCGATTTATTAAGCTTAAAATCTTCAAAAAATTGCTCAAATTTCTCAATTTAATTTCAATTTTGCGATTTTAAACAAAAACCGAGTTTGCTCAATTTAGACAAGAGGCAATTCGCCTACGATGGCTTGGCCGTTTGATTTGCCACACTCTCTAGTTTAATTGGCGGTTGCAAAGTAAATTCAAACTCAAACTTTTGCCATTCGCCCTTGCTGCGTTTGGTTAAGATTGAAATGGAGTTTGGGGCAACTGCTACGACTTCTTTCAACTCAATTCCGCCGAGATTATTAAACATTTGGCGATAGACTTGAAGACGTTCTTCGATCGGCCGACGGCGGAGCGATTCTTCGCTCAAATTGGCAATAAAAAAATCTTTCATTTTGTCCGCATCACCCGAATTGAAAGCTTCAAGATAGGTTGAAATGATTTTCCTTTGCGGCGTGTCGGGAAGTTTTGTTTGTGCGCTCGAAGAATTACTTTTCGCAGTTTGAGCAGGTTTTTCTTTGCCTTGCAACACGTTGGAAATCCAAGTTTTATAAGCAGAAACTCGCACAAAACTATCTTCTGCGCCGTAAGTGGCGGGACCATTTTTGCCATCCGTTCCGAGCGAACTGATGCCTGCCAAGTATGGCTTTTTCTTGACAAACAGAATCGCCGGACCACCGCTGTCACCGCGTCCCGGTGCGCCTTCTAAATCGGTAGCCTTCGGCGGTTCGTCAAAGGTTAGATAAATCCATTTTTCATCAATGCGGTCAATTTTGCTGGTCGCGGCTCGCAATTTGCCGTCCGAAATCCACTTTCCACCGTTGCCCGTCCGAGTGTCGCCGTGTCCGGCAATCGTGGCCATGCGGGCTAATTCGTTGGGGTTTGTATAAATTGCAATCGGTTTGATACCCACCACAGCCTTTTTCAATTTCAAAAGCGCGATGTCGTGCGCCCCCATCTCAACCCATTCGGGATGAATAAAAACTTGCTCAATTTCATAATCTGCATTTCCACAAGTTGCTTTCAACCTTCCGCGATTTTGCAACCCGTTGGCAACGTGCGCCGCCGTCAAAATCCAGTTTGGCGCAATCAGAGTTCCATCACCCGCCTTTCCCAAGGCACAAACAGCCGTAAATTGTCTGCCAAGTTCAAGATACCGACTATCTTCGCGATCGTGGCGAATCGTAATCGCGAGATTTACGATTGAAAAAGTAACGAGAAAAAGCAAGATTGCTGATAAATTTGTAATTTTTTGTTTCATCGTGTTGATTATCGTCAATTTCACCCTTCAATTGGCTAAGTCAATGCAAAATATTTGTAAAATTTGTAAAATCTTTCGCATTATTGAGCCTTTGAATAATTTGCAATTGCCTCCATCGCCGAATCACGATTGGCTTTAAACATCTCAAAAGTTGGTGGCGTGTAAAGGGTTGGCGCAATCCAAGTCCGAAAATCCAAGGGAGACGAACTCGCCCAATACAGGTTTGAGATATTCACTTGAATTTTGCTATATGGCAACACAAAAGGTGTTTCTTCGCCGATAAAATTTGGACTTGAGCCACTTGGTTCGCCAACAAAAATTGGATTAGCGAACCGATCAAAAAAAGTTATTGAATTTTGTGCCGCTGAAAAGGTTTTGCGCCCAATAATAATGAATAATTTACCTCGTTGATTTATCTTTTCATTGCGAATTACGCCCAATAATAAAGGATGATTAAGAAAAGTATTGCCGCCATTATTCCAACGCATATCAATCACAAATTTTTCAACTTCGTTTTCGTTGATAAATTTGAAAAGTCGCTCGGAAAAGGCGGCGAGAGTTTCAGCTTTATCATTGACGACGTTATTGTATTGAAAATACAGCGTTTTTGATTCTGCGAGATACTCAAACCAGTAAGTCGAATTCAAATTTTTCAAATAAAGTGGCGCAGGTTGGCTCAAAGTCTGGGAAAAACTCAGCCAATTGGTCGGCAAAACTCTTCCGACATCAGGCGCGGTGTCGTCAACCGCAATTTCAACCGTCCGCGTTTTTCCTTCAACATCTTTCACTGTCAAGGTAACTTTTTTGGCATCAGGGATTAACCCAACTCCATTTGACAGTGCGAGAAAACGCATCAAAGTCGGGGCAAACTCCTTCGGGCGCATTTCATTATCACGACTGACAAACGGGTCAAGTGCCTTCATAACTTCATCAATTTTGCGTTCTCCAAATTTCAAAACTTGCGCGCCCAACAACTCTTTATATTTGGCATCGGCAGCGGTGATAAAAAGCCCTTCTTGGAAAAGATAAAATTTGACGGGAATGCTCAGATAAAATTCCGGGCGCACTCGTGAACCCTGCATTGCGGTGTGTCCATCACCCAATTTGACTATCAGTTTTGTTAATTCAAGTGAGATTTGAATATCCGAAAGTTTTGGCACAGCATCACTTAGACGTTTAATTTCCGCCTCAAATTCTGCGTAAGTAAATTTGCGTGGAACACGATGATAGCCTTTCCTTTCCACCTCCCGCGCTAAAAATGCGAGGTCAAACCGCCATCCTTCATCGTGCGACATTTTGCTCGTATCCGCAATTCCAACAATTTTTTGAAATCGCACATCATCCTTTAACGATTTAAAATTAACGTCATTTTGAGCGCGTTCAAGATTCGGATAACCTTCTGCAAACGATTTTTCGAGCCATTTCAAGGCTTGCTCTTTGTCGTCAAGCAACGCATAACAGGTCGCAATGTTATACAAAGCAAAGGATGGCGCATCTCCACCGAGTTCGAGAACTTTTTCAAGACTGTCAATCGCTTTCCGGTAATTTTTAGAACTATATTGAGCAATTACCAATTGTTGCCAAAATTTACTTTCAACCGGATTTATCTGCACTACTTCTTTCCAAAGTTTTGCTGCTTCAGTCCAATCTTTCGCCGTAGTTTTGGCGCGGGCTTCGGTTAAGAGTTGGGGGAAATTTTTAGTTTGACCGTAAGCCAAGCAAATCATCATTGTTAAAATTAAAGTTACGAAAATTAGTTTTTGTTTCATATAAAAATTACCTCCTATTGTCAAAAATTATTTGCTGTATCTTATTTCGACTTTTCCAAAAGATTCTTTTTGACCGTCTCAATTCGCTCTCGATACCACTCTAATTCTTCCAATAATTCAGGCGTTCGCTTTTCTTTGAGAGCCATTCCGTAAGCCATTCCGTAAAAATGAAGGGCGTTATTCCAATCTTTTTGTTTGTAATAAAGGTTTGCCAGCCATTCAAATGAAAGATAATCATTCGGGTATGCCTCGATCCGTAGTTTGGCACATTTTATGGCATCGTCGGCTCGTCCGGCTTTGAAAAGTTGGTCGGCTAAAACTGTCATTTCCCAGGCTTCAAATATTTGATAATTGGCATCCCGCAATTTAACTTCCTGATAGATTTTGTAAGCATTTTCAAACCCTTTTTCTCTGATAAGTGTAAAAAACTCTTCTTGCGAGGGCGGCAGAGGTAATGACGGTTTGCGGCTTATTGCCAGCAAATCTTTTCCAAACGAATCGCCGTCAATAAAACTTTTTCCTTGTGAATCGCTTTTCAGTTGAGCATCAAAAAAACGCAAACTGAATTGGCAAATCAGTTCATACGACTGCTGTTTTTTCTTTTCTGCATCTTTGAGAGATTCGGCAAAATTACGAACAATAAAATTGTATGAACTAAAATCGGGGTGATTAAGTTCACTAAAATCCAGCAGAAATGAGTTGGAATAATTTACCTTTTCGATAAAACTCTTAACACGCGGAATCAGCGAATGTGAAGACATATACATCACGGGAACACGAATTCGATTGAGTTCGCCAAAAGCAGTTTTATTCAATTTATCTTCGTGCATTGCAATTGCTCCATCCAAACTAACAACTGCGTCAACATTCGGATTTCGCATTTGCACGAGCATTGCCGACAATCCGCCCCAACTCCATCCGATGACACCCAATTTGCTCAAATCTGCTTCTGAAAAACTTTGCGATTGGGCAATCAAAAATTCCATATCCCGCGCTTCGGCTTCCAATCCGACTGCATCAAGTGTCGTTTGATGTTCAAACAGTCCAACCGCTGGACTCGCCAAAACAAAATAACCGTAACTAGCTAAATATTCCCACAAAACGCTGTTTTCAAAGGATTCACCCTGACCGCCTGCTCCGTAAATGATTACTGGAAAAGAACCTTTGGCAATAATCGCATCTTTCACAATATTGGTTTTAGCCTGCAAAATGCCTTTTATATTGACAGGTGAATCTAAACGCCCTGCCAATTCTTTTTCCCAAACGGCTAAATTATCTTCCTGCTGTTTTTCAGATGGTGTAGCAAAGTTTTCTTCCGTCAGATAGAGACTCAGATAATCGGCATAATCCATTTTCGGTGAGGTCGCCGTTGTCGGATACCAAATCGCAACTTGCATCGGTCGCCTCTGTTTGCCCTTATAGGCTCTGGAATAATCGAAGGTATGAATAACTTTGAAACCAACGCTATACGCGCCCTGCTTGAGGTTTCCCGAAAGATTTGATGCTTCGCTTTTTGTCGCCAAACAAAGCAAAAAACTAATAATTAAAAAAAACATTTTGATGAATCTCAATTTGGATAATTGATTCGTTTTACACATAAATCTCCTATTGATTCAAACTAAAAATTATTTGCTCCAATCCATTACTCACTAAATCCCGTGCAGGTTTCCCGTCAATATCACCCGAATTTGTCAAGACGATAATCACCGTTCCGTCCGGGTAAACCTTGACGATTCCGTTATGCCCGAAATCTTCGTAACCTGCTGTCCAATAGACTTTTGCACCTGACTTGGTTTTAGAAATAAACCAACCGTAGGCGTGCATTCCTTTGGAAGTTTGATTGTTTGGAGTCAATAATTTTTCGCGGGATTGTTTGGAGTCAATAATTTTGTTGGTAAATAAGGCTTGTTGCCACTTGAAAAGGTCTTTGGCGGTTGAATACATTCCGCCCGATCCACGAAACCCCCAATTCGGCATTTTTACATCAGCAGTAATTTCTCTTTTGGTATTGGCAATCAACACATTTGGTTCGCCCCAAAATCCCGTATTTTTCATCTTCGCGGGATTCAGTAGATTTTGTTTGAAGAAATTTTCATAAGTCTGCCCCGAAATAATTTCGACAATCGCCGCCAGTAAACTGTAACCGTCATTGCCGTAACCAAAGTTTTCGCCAATCGGATTTTTCAAAGGTTCGGCGAGAACGGCTTTGACCATTTCATCCCGATTGATAATTCCATCCGCCGTGTAATTTTGGGCTAAACCTGCCGTATGCGCGAGAAGTTGATGAATCGTAATTTGCGCTTTGTCGGGCGGAAAATCTTTGAAAAATTTGCCGATCAAATCCGTTGTTTTCAGTTTTCCTTGTTCTTCGAGTTTGAGAATTGCCGTTGCAGTAAATTGTTTGGTAATTGAAGCGATGTAAAACTTTGTGTCGCTTTTCACCTGCACCGTTTTCTTCAAGTCTGCGAATCCATAGCCTTGATTGAGTAGGATTTTATTGCCTTTGGCGATTAGAACTGTTCCCGAAAAACTTTTGTTGGCAGTAATTTCGTTCAAATAATTATTGAGTTTTGGGCGCAGTTGTTCTTGGGCTTGAAGGCTTGAGAAAAAGCCAAGTAATAATAGTGAAATTGTTAAAATCTTTATTTGCTTCATTTTTGACCTTTAATCCATTTCACCATCGTCGAAAAATAATTATGCGCATATTGGGTGGTCACGCGTCGCCCGTCGCGTCTGACAAATTCCGTGATACCGTGATTTGTGTTCGGGAAGATAACGGTTGCAAACGGTTTTCCCTGATTCCTAAGTCGTTTGAGAACTGCAATTGTCGGTTCTGGCGGGGCTTCAATATCATCTTTCGCAATCAGCCAGAGCATTGGAAGATTGAGCGATTCCAGAGTTGGAACTGGCTCGTAAAATGGTTGAAAAAAAGTCTCAAACATTGGCGGAATTTGGACTTTAGCCTGTTCGATGCCCATTGCCAAAACTGAGCCTGCCCAAGTTTGCGTTCCTTTGACAACAGCAAACCATTTAGTGTCTTTATATTTGGCAATCATTGCCTCAAACTCTCTATAATCCTTGAAATTGCCTTTGGCGACTTTATGAAGTGCGCCGTTCAGTTCTTGAAACTGGGCGATTGCGTCTTTGTCTAAGCCCAGTTCTTTTAGTTTCAAAGGGGCTTCCAGACGGTCTTCTTCCGCGACAGACATTGCCATTCCGTAGCCAACCAAGACAAATTTAACCGACGAATTTTTCAACGCCGCTAAAGGTGCAACCCAACCGCCTTGGCTATATCCCGCCAGTCCGATTCGATTACTATCAACTTCGGGTCTAGTTTTGAGCCAGCGCAGGGCGGCAACCACATCATCCGACAACACGCCAAAATGTTGTGTGTATTTTCCCTCTGAACAACCCGTCCCGCGTTTATCAAAAACAAATGCAGCGATTCCGTTAGCAGCTAAAATATGCGGAAACCAATCACTGTCAACTGAACCTTCGTTGTCCGAGCCGTGAACATAAACTACTGTTTTGAAAGGAGTCTTACCATTCATCGGCAACGTCAGTTTGCCAAATAATTGAATATCACCGCTTTTGAAGTTAATCGTTTGTTCACGGAATTTGATTTTTTTGGCGATTATCTCGCGCCTTCCGTTTTGAATCACGACCAGCGATTCTGCCGCACCATTTTTATCAAGATTAAAGCGGTAGCGGAAAACAACTGGTTTTTCTGAACCCCAATCGTCCGCCGATTGAAAATTTAAGGCATCAGTTGGGTATAATTTGTGACTTTTACCTGAATTAAAATCCGTGTATCGCCATTGTCCAGCGATAGATGAAGGAACTATCGAAACGATGCGTCCATTCGCAAATCGGTATGCTCCTTGAAGTTGACTCGTATCTGTAATTCCGCAAGGTTTTTCTTGAGTTTTGACTGACAGGCTAAAAATAACTGTCAAAAGCAAAACCAGATAAATTTTTGTCGTAAGTAGATTTTTCATAATTTATTTCTTTTCAATCTCTGCTAAATCTTGATTACGGAATCACCCGCTCCGCAAAATGATCTTCGCCTCTGTAGCGCAAATTTACTTTGGTTGCTTTACCGTTTTCGCCTAATGTGAAAACCACTTTTCCATCTCTGAAAGGAAAGTAAAATTCGGTAGGTGAAAGTGGAATCAGCCCTGCGGCAAACTGGATTTGTCCTTGTGAATTTCTCAAATAGGCAGACAGAAAATCGGGGTCATTTTGGATAGTTAAATTGTTGCCCTCAGTAGTTTTATAGTTTCCTTCGAGTGCAGAAATTTGCTCTTTTGTGAGTTGAATTACTTTGCCTCTGACGGGCATATCAAATGGCTTTCCGAGTGTGATTGCCGAAACATCCCGCGCTACCGAACTCATTCGTGTATGGTCGAGATTCGAGAAAATAATGATGGTTATTTTGTCATCGGGAAATTTGATAAATTCCGATAAATACCCAGGGATAATACCGTTATGCCGAAAGCGTTTTTGTCCGAAATCAGTATCAATAAACCACCCGAAACCGTATTGAGGTGAAAATATTTCAGCTAAATCTTTGGCGGAAAAAAACTTACCGCCGTCCATTATTCGACTCCAGCGTAATAAATCATTAACCGTGCTATAAAGGAATCCATCACCGTGCGGCGGCGTTAAAGTCAGTTGCGGAAGTTTTTTGAGATTCTCACTCGTCAAGGCAAATCCGCCCAAACGCTTTTCCCAAGTCAATTCTGTTTTCGGCGCGTAACCATTCGCTAATTTTTTCGCCGACTTTTTAGTTCCCAAAACACCCGAATTCTTCATTCCCGCAGGTTTCAGAATCTTCTTTGTAATATATTCTGCAAACGTCATTTGCGCGACTTTTTCGATGATAAAGCTCAGAATTATGTAAGCAGTATTGCTATATCTGAACTTCTCGCCCGGCTTGAAATCAAGCGGTAATTTTCGCGCATTTTCAACAATCTTCGCCGAAGTATTTGGCTGAGTCATAAACTCAAAATATTTATCAGAACCTAATTCTAAAGTTGATTCATAATCAGGAATTCCCGAGTTGTGGCGAATTAGATTTTCGATAGTTACAGGTTTCCAGATTTCTGGACAATTCTGTAAATAGTTGCAAATAGAATCGGTTAAGCTGAGTTTTCCTTCGTTCTTTAATTGGAGCGCAGCAAAAGCTGTGAACATCTTTGAGATAGAGGCAATTTCCTGTTGCATTTCAGGCGTGTATGGAATTTTCTTTTCAACATCTGCCAATCCGTAACCTTTTCGTAAAATTATTTGATTGTCTTTTGCCACCAAAACCGCGCCGCTGAAGTTGCCCATTTCTGCACGAATGGAAAGATATTGGTCAATATTATCTGCAACACCTTTTTGCTGACCATAGATAAAATTTGGAGCAAAAACTCCGATATAAATCATTAGTAAAACAATAATTTCTCTATCCATCATTTCCCCTCTTTTTCTTGGCAATCAAATTACCAATTTTCAGTTCATTGCCATCTTTTAACTTTTGAAAATTAATTTGAGTCAACCTTGACCGAAGAAATTCAAAGGTTGAAAATTCTTTTTTCGAGTTTGGCACAAACGGCATTATCAGCGGGAACGGGCGACCTGTTTCGGTGGTGACATCGTTTAATTTTCCGTTTTGCCAACCAAGAAATAAATCCATCGAACCTTTTTCAAAGTGTAAAATCACATTGGTTCGATAATTAT
>JANOEF010000614.1:0-2252 GCA_031413075.1 Acidobacteriota bacterium
GGCCGTTGCCGCCGCCTGCCAAAATTTCATCCAGTTTCGACAAAAAGCCGGTCGAACCCAGACGAATTGAAATTGATATCGACGATGATATTCCGGACATTATCCAAAGCCATTCTGAGGAAGTTCACAAAACCAATTCCAACGCCAGGAGAGATTTCAACCATAGCGCTGAAAACATTGAGCAAACTGAAGAAATCGAAGACTTGGCCCCAATTTCTTTGCGTTTTAATTCGGCTATTTTTGATTTGTTGATCGGCTCATTTTTGAGTTTGATTCTGCTTTCCCCGTTTATGATGCTGAATGGCAGATTTTTCTCGCTCGAAGGTTTTTTGGCCTTTTTGGCCACTTTTTCAATCGTCATGTTTATCTATTTGACGACCACCATCGGATTTTTGGGTAGAACTTTTGGGATGCGGATTTTCTCGCTCGAAATAATTGATATAGTCGAAAATGATTACCCGACTTTGCATCAGGCGGCAGTAAGTTCATCGGTTTATCTTTTGTCATTGGCTTTCGGTGGCATCGGTTTTTTGCCGATGTTGCTTAACAGCGAAAAGCGAGCCGCCCACGATTTACTTTCAAAAACTATTATTTTGAAAGAATATTAATTTTTTCTCCAATTTGGAATCCTTCAGTCCAAAGTCGTTGATAATCAGACTTTGGACTTTTCTTATGAACGAAAAAACTCTCGAGGCAGTTATTAAAGAAATTTCGCCGAACCTCCTTGAACATAGGTTCGGTAAGATTTTCCCTTTCTCCAGATTACGGCTGGCAGTAGATTTTCGATTGCCGGAAGGTTCCTATCTGTTCATCGGGCTTGACCCTTCTAACCCTCGCATTTATCTGATAAAACGTAGGTTACGCGATTTAGAGAAACAATCCGGAAACCCGCATTCGTTTCATTTGACGCTTCGCAAAAAAATTTCTAATGCGACTATCCAAACAATTTCAAAAGATGAAAACGAAAGAGTTGTCCGGATCAAACTATTGGCAAATGATGAAATTGAAGGTTTGAAACACTACACTTTGGTCGTCCAGTTGACCGGGCGCTCGTCCAATCTTTTTCTGCTCGATGAACGTGATTTTATCCTTGATGCTTTGCGCGAAAATCAGGGGCCGGGACAAACCATTGCTACCAGATTTGCCCCGCCGGTGCGTGAAATTGAGCGGCAAAACATTGATGAAGAAATTTTCCCGCGATCAGGGTTCGAAACTTTGTCCGAAGCCTTAGATGTTTATTTTCAGAAGGTTGAGACTGAAAAAGAATTTCAGTCCGAAGCCAAAAAAATTGAAAATAAATTACTGCAAGAAATCGCGAAACGAGAAAAATTACAGAAAAAATTAGGGCAGGATTTAGAAAATCACGGATCGGCGGAGGATTGGAAACGTCTCGGTGATTTGCTGTTAGCAAATTTGGCCGACGCCGTTAGAATTGAGGGAAAAGTTTTAGTGGTTGATTATTTTGACGAAAAAACGCCAACTATTGAAATTGACGTGGCTGAAAATTTAAGCCTCACTGAAGCTGCGGAAAAATTCTTCAAACGCTATACCAAGGCCCGCAATGCCCGAATTGAACTGGAAAAAAGACTCAATAGTTTAGTCGCTGAACTGGTGGATTTGCGGGTCAGGCAAATCCATCTCAATCAATCTATCGCCGAAAAAGATATATCGGAATTTTTGCCCAAAAAAATTGAAGCGAAAACAACCAAGGCAAAAGCCAAACGAGACGATTTATTGAAAGGTGCGCGAAGATATATTTCAACGGACGGCTGGGAGATATTGGTCGGAAAAGCATCTAAAGACAATGATTACCTGACTTTTCGGATTGCTAACTCACTTGATTTTTGGCTGCATGCGGCCGATTACGGCGGCTCGCACGTGGTCGTGAGGAATCCGAATCGGGCTTTAGAAATTCCGCCCCAAACCTTGCTTGAAGCTGCTCAACTGGCTGCCTTTTTCAGCCAGGCCAAATCGCATCCAAAAGCGGCAGTCAATTACACGCAGAAAAAATTTGTTAATAAACCCAAAGGTGCCGTGGCGGGATTAGTCAGTCTTTCGAGTTTTAAGACGATTTTGGTTGAGCCGAAAGTGAGTTTGGAAAGAATTTAAGATCAACGTGACAATATGGATGGGGAAATCTGATCAATCAGTGATTATCCGCGCCCTATTTTTTGACACTTGGGGCAAAAAAAAGAGCGACAATGACAAGTGGTTAAAGGAAATATCTAAACAGTTAGCTGAAATTAAAAGGA
>JANOEF010000615.1:0-1770 GCA_031413075.1 Acidobacteriota bacterium
CGTCGGTTCCGGCTTCAAAGCCGAGCAAAACATCTTCGGGACGACCTCGCGCCGTAAGCATCAGAATCGGCGTAAAGTTTTCGGCTTCGCGCAGTTTTTTAGCAACTGTGAAACCGTCAACTTCGGGCAACATCACATCAAGCACAATCGCGTCAAACGGTTTGCTTTCATCCAGTAAAATCTGCAAAGCCTGTTTGCCGTCGGCGGCGATTTCAACCTCGAAATTTTCGGCTTCAAGATTAAAACGCAAACCTTCCGCTATATGTTTTTCGTCTTCGACAATTAAAATTTTGTTCAGCATAACTACGGAACGCCGTCATCCTGACGGCAAGATTGCGTGAGCAATCTAAAAAACTTTCTCGTGCGTTCAATGTTCACAAAGGCGGACTTTGTGTTCACCCTTCGCGTCCATTGCCGTCAAGATGACGGCGTTCCTTCTAAAAAATCAACGGAAACAACTTTTTCGGCAATTTCTTTGCCCATTTTCGCAACTTCCTGATGAGCCGCATGAACGGTATAAAATTCGAGTGTTGCTTGGTCAGGAAACAACGCAACCAAGCCTAAATCAAACGAGCGTTCCAAATGTAAAATGTCAAAACCAATCTCAAAACTTTCGATATTCGGAATCACATTCGGCAGATTTTTCAGTTTTGCCAGATGTTCTTCGCGCATTTCCCGCGTTGTTTCAGCTTTGTATTTCCAACAAACAATATGTGTCAGCATAATTTCAAATTTCAAATTTCAAATTCCAAATTGGATGAGAATAATCGCTCCTCGCTCCTCGCCCTTCGCTTCTCGCTTTACGGTTTGACATTCGGCGGCTGAGCATTTTTAGTACGGAGGTTGATGCCCTCATCTCCAATTAGAAAAACTCGTCGGGCATCGTAAGAAGAAAGATTTATCGGTGAATACGAGAGCAAATAACGATTTTTGCGGAGTTCATCGCAAATGGTTTTTGCGGCAGTTTGCGGATCTTCAAAATCAAAGATTCTGCCACCTGTGCCTTCGGTTAATTGTTCGATGACCGTTGCGGCTTTCGGTTGATTACGGCGAAATGCACCGCCGGTTCTATCGGGAATTTGAAGTGCGTAGAGGGTAATATTGTTGTTTTGCAATTCAGACAAGGCGTTGTCAAACGACATCGTGCTGCCGCGATCAAGTCCATCACTAATTAAAACAATCACGGTTTTGCGAGTGCCGGGCATCAATGGAATCAAGATTTCATTGACTCCGGTCGTTAAAGCGTCAAAAAGATATGGATTTCCTTTTTTGCGGAGCAAGGCAAGCGAGGCTTCCATCTTTTTCGCATCATCCGTCCATTCCTGAATAATTTCGGGCTTTTCATCAAAAGCAATGGCGTAAAGTTGGTCGCCTTCAAAAATTTCGTAGGCAAATTCCATCACTGCTTTTCTTAATTTTTCCACATCGGGACGAATCGTTTGCGAATTATCAATCAATATCAAAATCTTGGCGGGCGAAGGATCGTAGGAAAAATTCTTAATTTTTTGTTCAATGCCGTTTTCGTAAAGGTATAGATTTTCAGTTCTAATCGGTTTAATTTCACCATCTTTGCGGGCGGCAACCACACTCAAAATTGCACTTCCTTCATCGCTCACCCTGACATTGTGGCGTGATTGCGCCGATGTGAAAACAATACAAAATAGAATTAGAAAACTGAAAATCAATCCCTTTTTAGCCGAAAACATCACTTTTTACTCCGTAAAATTCCAAATTCAAATCAGTTCAGAGTTATCGCTCCTCGCCTTTCGC
>JANOEF010000616.1:0-8322 GCA_031413075.1 Acidobacteriota bacterium
TATGGCAAATTTACCATCGAACTGTATTCCAATATTGCGCCTCAAATGGTGGCTAGGTTTAAGGAATTGGCCCGCGAAGGTTTTTATAACGGAACCTATTTTCATCGGGTAAACCCTTCGGTTGTCCAGGGGGGAGACCCGTTGACCAAGGACGATAACCCGGACAATGATGGAACCGGCCAATCCAAAAAGCCAAATGTGCCTGCCGAATTTAGTGATATTTTCTACGACACGGGGATCGTTGGGGCGGCCCGTGGACCAGATGTTAATTCGCAGAACTCACAGTTTTTTATAACTCTTACGCGGACAGCGGCATTTGACGAAAAATATACGATTTTCGGTAAGGTAATTGAAGGAATGAATAATATCCGAATTATCGCCGGTGCGCCGCGTGAAGGGGAACGCCCGATGGAAATGATAAAAATTAAGTCAGTCACCATTCAAACTAAACAATAATCGAGTTTACGGCATATTATTTGCAGATCAAGATTAGATTTATTGAAGAATTGTTTGATTAGTCGTATATTTAATCAAACAAAAAAAGACTCTCGGGAATGAGAGTCCGGTAAATTTGTCATATTTGTTTTACTTAGGGATGTGTTACACCCGTTAACGCGTCACAAATTTGACAGATTACTTCTGACAGTCCATCGGTTGCATGAGAATAAACACCAACTCCATGGGTGTCTCCTGCTAAGATGCTGACAGAAAAAGTAAATACCAGCATTACTGCTAGAATTATGGTTTGTTTTTTCATTGTTTGTTTCTCCGTTTAAGTTAATTTGAGGCTAACTTGATTGGAAATGAAGGATGCGCTGTAACGTATCCTAAATATACAGTAGCACAAAATAATAAGCTTTGTATATGAAATATACACACTTGTCGGAAAATTTGGATGTTGCAACTGTTACTCGCTTGATCGAAGATTCGCGGGATGCCGAATTGCGGCGTGATATTGATGCCTCGGAAAAAATTTTCAAGCCGGTTTGGCCGGATCTTGAAGCAGATCCTGATTTTTCAGATTTCGAGACAATTCATCAGGCAGAACTCTATCGTCTGACCGGTTTTTTTCTGAGCTCATACGGAAAAGCCAAAAATCTTAAGTTTTACCAGGAACGCGGTAAAAATCTGATCACCAAAGCCGTAAATATTTATTCCGAATTAAATGATAATGGGGCAAAGTCTGAAGCTCAGGTGATGTTGGCCGCTTGTTATTTTTATGAAGGTGCGCTCAACGAGTCGGAACTAATTCTCGAGCAAACCGAATTAGAGTTTGAAGGGAGCAGGCTCGATCCTGTTTACTTACAAATTTGCATAAACCAAATGGCGACCATGCTCAGAAAGCGGGAATATCAAAAGACTTTTAAGGTCATCAATGAGATTTCTGTGCCGATGGAATTTTGTCAGGATAACAGATTATGTATTTTATTTCATGAGAAGTGCGGACACGCTTATAAAAATACCGGTCAATTTGGCCAGGCGATTAACCATTTTCATGAAGCAATTCGGTTTGCCCAGGTTTCGGGCAATTATTTATATTTAGCCTCTAACAAAAATAATCTAGCCAATTTATATCTCAGAACCAGGGAATCAAGGCTTGCGCATCTGAATGTTGACGAGGCAATTACGATTGCTCAGGAAAATGAGTTTGTCGGATGGCTTCCACATTTTTTTGACACAAAGGCGGTCATTTATTTTAATGAAGGAAATTTTGAACAAGCTTTAGAGGCGATTGACCAATCCATTTCGATATTTGAAAAAGGCGAAGATGCGGATGGGCTGACTGAAGCGATTTGGAATAAATGCAAGTTTTTGCTCTACCTTGGTCGCAAAGAAGAAGCTCTTCTATTATTCAATGATTTGATTCCGAGAGCAGCCCAACTGATGGGTGAGTTCGCCCTCAAACGTTTTGTCAAAGAATTTGCCGACCTCATTCATGTCAAACAAAACGGATCCTTAGACCGGGAAGTGAGACGTTTCAAAAAGGCTGAAATTGTCAATGCTATTGTTGAGTCAAAATACAATCTTTACGCTGCCGCTGAACTACTCAAGATTAATCTTACGAATTTGACTAAAACCTTAAATAAAGAATTTCCCGAACTTTATGCAGAGCTAAATCTAATTCCGAAGACAACCACCGAACAAAATTTTGAGATTGTAAATTCAAAGCCTTCGGCCCCGAGAAATATCAGCCAGTTAAATCTGGATAGTTCAAAATTCAGGTTTCAAAATGAAGTTCCGCCAAATCTAAAAACTTTTTATTTTTCGGCGGATCAGATGTTGTTAGCTTTTGGCATCAAAAACGATGCGGTGGTTGCCGTGGTGCCGATCGAAACTCTCAGGGCAAATGAATTTATTTTGGTCGAAGACCTTTCGCGCCGCTTTTATTTGTTCGGTAAAATAAACTATGACAGTAGTTTAGATTTATATTATCTGGTCGAAAATGAAGAACCGGTCCCCATCTCAACAAACGAATTTAACCTCATCGGGAAAGCTGTTTCGTTCTGTTCGCTGGAGGAAGTAGATAGAGCTGAGATACTTTTCCGGAATCTCGATTGATAACTAAACCCTGCCACTTTTTGACAAAACTCAAAACAAACTTTTTGTTGATTGGGCTAACTAAACGCTTAGGCAAAATCGGACTTTAATAAATTTCTGGTGATGTTCGAGTTGAATTTTGAAAAATAATCAAACGGTGAATTTGTGACAAACCAGCCTGATAGGTTTAACCTTATCAAGGTTGTTACCATATTCATTCTAAAAGCAAGCGCCCAAGAAAATTAACGGCTTTTTATAATCAAAGTATTGTCTGTAAATGATTTGCTCGCGGAGATCAACGAATGGATCGTTCCTCTCCGGAACAGATGACCTACCTTTCCGACCATTTTCAAAACATTTCAAAAACTATTTCGTAAGTCCTGTAAATTAATATTGTCCGAGTCTGAAGCATTCTCTTCAGTTATTTCTTTTTGATTTTCTCAATAAGAAAAGCCGCGCCGATAATTACAAAAATCATCACGACAATGAAAATGTATCCCAAACATATTCCGACAAAACCGCCTTGACGCTCGAACTTGCTCGAAAATAATAAAAACGTTGCGATAAAAGTTAAGATTTGCATATCAAAAATATTCCTCCTAGATTCCTTAATTATAAAAGCGAAAAAAAAACTATTAATAGGACAAAAAAATTAAGAAATGATTATAAAAAAGAGCCGCATCAAAACCACTCTTTTTTTTTATGCTGGTAGTTAAGCGAATCTCGTCCTGAAACATCCTTATCCGCAAAAGGACAAATAATCTTCCCTCAAATTGATTTTTGGTTTACAATCCATTGATAAATTTACCTCAGCAGAAATTAAAAATACCGAGCATTGGTTTGGACTTGACGAGTTTTTAAGCGAAATATCGCCTAAGGAATTTGAATCAAGGTTTTTGGAAAAGAGCTGATTGATGGAGATCTTTAGCCGGGAATGCCTCCACTTTGGTTACGGCTTTCCTATTAAGAAGAAAACAAAAACTGCCCCCGGCTAGAGTAGAAAAATGAATAAGAAAAACATTTTCTTGACAACCATAAAAACAATGGTAAAACTGCTTTATATGAGACAATTATAAATTTAAGAGTCAGGAGTAAATTTTATGCCAGCAATCCCAATTAACTTTGACTACTTTTTAAGTAACCATCCATTTCATTATGAAATTTATTCGAAGGTAAGTGGAAAGGTAGCGAGCTACCATCCACCCTGTTGTATTCAAGTCAGTTACGCCCTCAATCTCTCTGGAGCACCAATTGTGGAAGGCGATTATGATGTCCCAGAAATGGGAAGAAAATCACGCTTTATTCCGGATGACGCAGGTAGGTTATATCTCATTGAGGTCTGTGATATGGGAGCTTATCTAAACGGAAGATATGGGATAGCAGAAAATTACCAAGGCACGAAAGACGAAATGAAGAAGGAAATTGAAGGTAGAAAAGGGATAATTCGTTTTGGAAGAGCGCACATTGATGTCTGGGAAGGGGATAGATTTCACCAGGAAGGTACTGGTTCCATGCCGGATGCCTGGGCAAAAGGTCAACCGCCGGTAGTGGTCTGGGATGCGCCAAGTGTAAAGACAGTAGGGATATATTTTTGGCCAGTGGCTCTCAGATTGGTCGGAAGTACATCCCGTCGCGCCGCGGTGACAGAGGTACAGCGTCCATAAAAGGCAGTGCCCCTCTCCCAGAAAAATGTAATTTTGGGATTTTGGACATGTCCAATTCCACATTGTTACCGGTCGTCGTGACTAGTTTTATGGGTTTTGATGTTATGGTATTTTACTTCTATGCCACTTTTAGCGTTTGAAGGTTGGGTTGATGACTTTGACTACCAGCGAGCCGAGTTTAATAGAGAGAAAGACTTGTTTGGCTTTTTAAAGTGAACCCCAAAGTCAGGCTCTCTCGCACTTTTGGTGCAAGCTATCTGTAACTATTGCAATAAAGAAGCTTACGACTTCGTCGAAAAGCGTTGCAAAAATCGCATAAGTTAATCTCCAACAATAACTTAGATGAAGCAGATCGAGCAAGATATGGTAGTTAAAAGGTTTTAAGCTTTTTGATGTTTAGAGTGTAATCTGACGTCTTTGACAAACGAAGTCTGACAAGCTTAAATTAAGCAGTAATGCAAAATTAAAAATTAAAAATGCAAAATTAAGAAATACTGAAAACCAAATGTAATCAATTATTTGCGAGGTTTTCTTAATTTTCAAAAGGTCGCAAAACTTTTGCTTACCTGCTTATCAAAGTTATCACAATAATTAACCGAATAGGTGTGAAATTAGGTGTGAATTGTAAAATTTTACTTAATATAGTTTATCTAATTATTGTCATAAAACGATTTGCTCGCGTAGCTCAGTGGATAGAGCGTTCCCCTCCGGAGGGAAAGGTCGCAGGTTCGACTCCTGCCGCGAGTATCAATAAATTCACTATACATTTCTTCCTCCAACGTGTCTGTGTCAAGGTTATTTGCATTTTTTTCAATAAGTTAGCAAAAAATCATTGACCATAAGTTTTTTTAACTTGTTCTATATGATAAGTTGCTTCTCGCTATTTTGGTAGTTAAAAACTTTACCATTTTAACTACCAAAAGTCTCCAAAATACTGTAAAATAGAGATATGAAGACAGATTACATTTACAGTATTTATCCAAATAACCTCGAAAAAAATGGTCAAAAGATTGATAGCTTTCGACTTTCTTTCAAATATAAGGACAAAAACGATGGCGAAAAAATTAAAACTATTACGCCAAGATTCGATACTGAAAAACAAGCTACAAAGCATCTTGTGACTTTAACTCACTCTTATAAAGACCAAACTGGGATATTTGCCCCCAAGATAGAACCTACTTCCGAAGCGGAACGGAATAAAATCAAGACCTTTCGACAATATTCCGAAGTTTATTTGCCTCAATTACTGAAAAGAATTCGTCAGTCCTCCCAAAATCCCAAAAAATCGGATATGAAAATCTTGGTTGAATATTTTCAGGATAAACCGTTGTCGGATATTCAACGTGCAGACTTAATCGTGTTCAAAAACTGGATTGAAGAAAAGCCTGTCGAAATTGAAGTCAAGGTAAGGTCTGAGAAGCAAATAATAAACCCAAAGACGAAACGCAAACGTTATGTAGTAACCAGAAAAATAGAAACTAGAAAAAGAAGCGTAAGCACAGTTAATAATTACTTGAAAAGATTGAGAGCAATACTTATAGAGGCTAAAAGAACGAAGCTAATTGAAGAAGTCCCGGACTTTTATGAACTAATAGAGCCGCTATTAGAGAAAAAGCGTAATGTAGTCATAACATTCGACGAACTTGAAAAACTCCTTGTGGTTTGTGTCGGTGAGCGGCAGCATTTGAAATTGCTAATTATCGGTCTGTTCGAGACAGGAGCCCGGCTTTCTGAGATAAAGGCAATAAAAAGGAAAGATGTTAATTTTGAAACTAAACTCGGCTGGGTTAACAACAGCAAAAGACGCTTAAGAGCCGGAGAAACGAGAAGGATGGTCTATTTTCCTGATTACTTAATAACTGCTTTAATCGAAGCAGGTAGGGATAAAGTTGATTCAGAAGAATTTCTGTTTACTCAACATGATGTAAAAAGAGCATACAAAACGGCGAAAAGGCTTTCCGGTATTAAATCAACTTTTCAAATCAGAGACTTAAGGCATTGTCACAGGACTAATTTAGCTGAAGCAGGAGTGTCCGAAATTGTAGGCGACAAACAAATCGGGCATCAGCAAAATACATTATCGCGAACTGTTTATCAGAATTTAAGAGATGATTATTTAGTTATGGAAATGCAAAAATATGAAGAGTTTTCTAGGCGAGAACGTGCAAAACTGCAAAGGACGGCAACTTGAACCAGCAAATCTATCAAGTATGTAAAGACGCACTAAATTCAGGCGCGTTTATTGCGTTTGGAGACCTTTGGATTGTTTTAAGTCGAAAAGTATACTGAGGTAAGCGAAGAGTTTTTTTTTAATCTTTGAACGAAAAAAGAGAAATTGTTTAATCACTCAAGTGAACTCCATACTAAAGTCTTTTTGTTAAACTAATCTCATCATCAATCAAATCGTCAACATAGACCTTAGCTAGTCGGGCATATCGGAGCAACAGAAGCAAGTTTGGCTCTCGTTTTCCTCTTTCAATGTTCGTAAGGCTATTTTGCGAAATTCCAGTTTTGTCAGGCTCAAGTATTTTGACCATTTCGACTTGAGAAAGATTCAGATTTAATCGAATTTGTTTTAATTTTTCTGCCAATCTTTTCGGCTTCGGTCGTGATGCGCTTCCCATTCAGTTTTTGCCTCCTGAATGGGGATAATTTTGTTGACCTGAGACGTCATTTGACGTATTCTTGGGTTTTAGAAATTGATGCGCTGAACATCCAAAATCGGGAAGTTGCGCGGACAATATCACTAATTGTCTGCCCCAAGAGTCATCTTTTTCAATTAACTATTCTCTCGAAAGAAACCACTGTCATTTTTACACAACTGTTTTTTTTCGACAAAGACAAAAACAACTATGGCAAGATTTGAAGACACTTCAGCATTTTGTTTTCATTGTCGAAAACAAGTTTTAGCCAGAACTCGAAATTACATTACTGCCCCTTGGTTTGTATTAGGGGTTTTATCCTGCGGATTTTTCTTGTTGGTTTGGCTCGTTAGCAAAATCATTTGGCAACCTGTGACACGTTGCACATACTGCGGCCAGATTATCGGAAGTCGTCCAAACCAAAGAAATGTCATATCAATTGGAAATATCTTACAAGGGAAGAATTTCGTGCTTTTTATCATCTGTATTGCCAGTTTCGGACTTCTCCTTTTTGTTTTAGATAAATCGTTAAAGGAACCATCTTCACGGACATTAGAAAATGGCTCGCAATCTACAACTGAAAAAGCCAAAACCATCACAAATCTAGTTAATAGCCTAGAGCCGCCCAAAGAAAGCTCACAAAAGCAAAGTCCTACAAATGCTCCAGCCAACGTTAATGACGCAAGGGAACGAGTGCGATGGGCATCTGAATATCAATCTCGAAGAAGAACCACTTCTCCCAGTGTCGTTTGTATAGTTAGTGGTAAGGACAATACAACAATAACAATTAAATCCGATGCGGTAATCAATGTAAAAATTGCTCGATTGCTCGATGAAGATGGGTATTTCAATGAACTATACGAAAAAGGATTCTTGAAAATAATCCTGCTTGATACTGTTGGACATGAAGTCACAATTAACCGTTAGAAGACTAAATTTCTAAGTTTATTTACTTTATCGTAAAATAGAAAAAAATGATTTCGTCCATAATCGGTGACGTATTCGATGTCTGATTTACGAAAATGATATTGTTTATTAAATGGTAATGAGTAAATAGTGAGGAAAAAACTATGATTGAATTTTTGGAGGTTCTCAAATATATGTTGAGTTTTACAAATCTTGTTGTTTTATTATTAGCCAGTATTGTTCTGCAACTCGGATTTGTCTCTAGTGAGAGACCTGGGAATAATCGGAGGTATGCTTCTTCTTCAGTTTTTGGATAATGCAGCGTTGCATTGATTTTGCCATCTTTAAAAACTGAGAGATAAAAATCAACAGCTTCCTCAGCATTATGATCAAACCAAAAATTAGGAACAATTCTTTGCATTATGTAACTCATTTTATCACAGTGTTAACACTGATGTCTTGTTTTGGTTGGTAGTAAATACTTTGCATGAAAGGAATAAGATTTTAAATACTAATTAATCGAAAAGAATTTTTGTAGAAACCAATTTTGTTAGTACTTATATAACTGAAAA
>JANOEF010000617.1:0-3688 GCA_031413075.1 Acidobacteriota bacterium
CCGGGGCTGGCACGAGCAATCGTCAGCCAGGATGTCCGCGGATTTGACGGCACGCGCGAACATGCTTATAGTCTGGCGGTCAGCTCAACCAAGTCAATGACCGGGCACGCCCTCGGTGCAGCGGGCGGTATTGAAGCTGTAATCTCTGTCCTGGCAATGGTTAAAGAGAAATTGCCGCCGACCATCAATTACGAAACGCCGGACGAGGATTGCGATCTTGATTACATTCCGAACCTGCCGCGTGACGCAAAGGTCAATTATGTTTTGTCAAACAGTTTTGGGTTTGGCGGAACCAATGCCAGTTTAGTTTTCAAACGCTGGCAAGAATAATTGCTGGGAGATTGGCGATTTTAAAATAATCCGTTAAACTATGAATGAATGGTCATTCAGTTTAGTGGATTTTTTTATATTATAATTTTAGAAGCAAAGAAGTTATGAAAATCATAGTTTTAATGAAGCAGGTTGCCAATAAGGACGCAGTATTGCGGATTGGCAAAGACGAAAAATGGATTGATGAATCGGACGTGGCTTTTCAGACGAACGAATCCGATCTTTATGCACTTGAAGAAGCGTTGAGAATGAAAGAAGCGAAAGGCGGCGGCGAAGTGATCGTTTGCACGCTTGGCGGACAATCAGCGAAAACGGTGATCAAAGATGCTCTGGCCCGAGGGGCTGACCGCGCCATTCATATTGTCTCCGAAGATTCAAAAGGAATGTCGCCATTCACCATTGCGAAAACGATTGCCGATGCAGTGCGTGAAGAAAGCGCCGATTTGATTTACGCGGGTTTGCAATCTGACGATAGCGGTTACGGGCAAACCGGCGTAATTTTGGCGGAACTTTTAGGTGTGCCGCACGCAAGTTTGGTGATCGAAATTGATAAGGAATCAAGCGAATTCCGCGTCAAACGTGAACTCGAAAGCGGTTGGTATCAATGGTTCACCTATCAACTTCCGGCTTTAATGACCATTCAATCCGGTATTTCTCAAGTTCGTTATTCGACTTTGCCGGGCATTATGAAAGCTAAATCCAAGCCTCTTCGTGAAGTTACCCCAACCATTGAAAACTCTGCTTCCGTGCAAAAAATTGAAAAAGTGTATCTGCCGTTAAAGTTGAAAACGACGCAGATGCTCGGCGGTGGGGACGCCAAAAAAGGCGCGGTTGAGTTGGTTGAAAAGTTGAAAACAGAAGTTCGTGTTTTATAAAAATGAGTACAGTTTTAGAAAAAAATCAGAGCGTTGTTTTGCCCAATATCAGTTGGAAAGCCTATCGGCAAATAGCTGATGCGGTGCAAGACGAAACGCCTGCTCATTTTACATACGACAGAGGGAAACTGGAAATTATGGTTCTTTCGCTTCACCACGAAAATTTGAAAAAATTACTTGCCACGCTTTTTGAAAGACTTTGTGAAGAACTCGACATCGAAATTTCGGCAGCCGGTTCGACCACCTTTCAACGTGAAGATTTGGAACGAGGATTTGAGCCTGATGAATGTTATTATGTTGAAAATGTTGAGTTTATGCGCGGTAAAACTGACGTGAATTTAGATTTTGACCCGCCGCCCGATTTGACTATTGAAATTGATGTCAAACATTCATCATTGAACCGAATGAGTATTTTTGCTGCAATCGGGGTCCCTGAAATTTGGCGTTATGATGGCGAACAGCTAACAATTTATCTACTTGAAAATCAAAAGTATAAGGTCTCAGAATCAAGTTTGATCTTGCCTTTGGCGGAAAGTAACAGACTATCAAAAATTATTGAAGAAGGAAAAAGTTCAACTCGAAAAGAGTTTCTGACAAAAATTTGCGGATACGCTAACGAATTGAAAACAAAAGATTAATATGATTTTAGTATTTATCGAACACAAAGACTGCGTTTTGAACAAAACTTCGCTCGAAGCAATTACGGCGGCACAAACGCTTGGCAAAGAATTAGGTCTTTCGGTGGTGGCCGTTATCCCGTGCACCGGCGAATGTCCATTGGCGGGCGACATCGCAACCTATGACATTGCCAAAGTAATCGTCGCGAAAAACGATAAGCTCGGCACTTATACGCCTGACGGTTATACTGATGCCTTGGCGGAAATCATCCGGCAAGAAAATCCAACTTATGTGATGATGGCGCATACTTATCAAGTCCGCGATTTTGCCCCGAAACTGGCCGCCAGATTTGGCAAGGAAGTTTTGGGCGATTGTATCCGATACAAAAATGAAGGCGGAAAACTGACCTTTACCCGTCGGATTTTCCTGGGAAAACTTGATGCCGATGTCACGATTGGCGGAGACGCCCCGTATTTTGTGACTTTCCAGAGCGGTGCCTTTCGTGGTGATAGTGCGGCCAAGGGAAGCGCAAACGTGGAAACAATTGAAGTTGCCGTAGCTGATTTGCGGATGAAGCCCGAAGCTCCGTTTCAGGAAGCCAAAGCGACGGTTGATCTCTCCAAATCTGAGATCATTGTGGCCGTTGGTCGGGGTATCAAATCGCAGGAAAATATTGCGATCGCGCAACAACTGGCCGATGTTCTGGGTGCGGATTTGGCCGCCTCGCGTCCGATTTGCGACAGTGAATGGCTGCCGATTGACCGTCAAATCGGTTCATCGGGTCAGACCGTGGCCCCCAAAGTCTATATTGCCCTCGGTATCAGCGGCGCGATTCAGCACATCGTCGGGATGAAAAACGCTTCGACCATCGTGGCCATTAACAAAGACTCGGAAGCTCCGATCTTTGACATTGCCGATTACGGGATTGTCGGCGATCTGTTCGAAGCCTTGCCAACCATGATCGAGGAAATCAAAAAGGCAAAAGGATAAATTGGTTATAAATTAATGACAAATATAAGAGTAGCAAGTTATAATCTTGGTACTCTTTTTTGTTTATGAAAAATCTACTTTTTTACCTGTTGATCGCTTTAATTTTATCCGTAAGTTTGTTTGCCCGGGAGCTGACTCCGCTCGACATTGCCAGAAAAACCATCGAAGCCAATGGTGGTGAAACGTGGCGCAGACCGAAAACCCTGGAACTCTCGGGAACAGCGACAATCATTTGGAGCGGAAAGACTTACACGCTGGATAATTACAAAATGTGGCGGGTTTTCCCCGATGCTAACGACAACGCGCGCGGTGCAAACGGCAAATTACGCTTTGATGCGTTTGCCGGCGAAAAGCTATTTTTCCAAATCGCTTTTGACGGTAAAAATACGGTGCAGAATTTAAGCGATGAGGCCAAAGCCAACGAGGAAATGCTCAAATGGAGCAATAATTTCGGCTTTTCAATTTTCCGCTTCATCGAAACCGAAGGCTTTACCCTGGCGAGATTGCCGGATGACAAAGTTGACGGATTTCCCTGTTATTTTATCAAAATTACTGATGCGAAAAAGACCGTCACGATGTTCGGAATTGATAAAAAGACTTTTTTTATTCGATTCGCCGCGTTTGATACGCCGCTTGGTTTTCATCACCGAATTTATAGCGATTTCAAATGGCACAAGAACCCAAAATTTATCCAACCGCGAAGTCTGCGAATCTTCAACGACGGCGTCAAAACGGCAGATATTTTTTGGCGCGAGTTTAAGGTTAATCAACCGATTGAGGATAAAGTGTTCGTGCCGTGATTGTTCTGATGGACTCAAAACTCAAGTGTCATCTAAATTTTTGTTTTTGGTTTCGAGTGGCGGCTTGAGCCGCTT
>JANOEF010000618.1:0-4872 GCA_031413075.1 Acidobacteriota bacterium
TTTGTTTTTCGCATAGATAATCTTTTAAAACCTCAAGAATTGGCTTGCCACTCGTTTCCTTTACACCGAGCGTCTGTGCGATGGTCGAAGCGACCAATTCGGAATTCGTCACGGTGGCAAGTTCAATAAAAAATACGTTGCCTTTGAAACTTTCCAACATTTCACGCGCCACCGCTTGCGCGAGAGTAGTTTTTCCGGTTCCGCCAACTCCAGTTAGCGTCAGAAGCCGCACGTCTTCACATCGCAACAAATTTTTGATTTCCGCGATTTCCTTTTCGCGTCCGATGATTGATGTAGGTTGGGCGAAAAGATTATTTAATGAAACATTCGGAGTGGTTTGTTTTGTAGAATCAACAATTTGGACTTCAGGTAAAAACCTGTAACCGCGTCGCGGAATGGTTTCAATAAATACTGAGCCGTTTTCTCCATCGCCTAATGCCTTCCGAAGCAGACGAATGTGTTGGGAAAGATTATTGTCTTCAACAAATGTCTCCGCCCACAGTTCATTCATCAATTCATCGCGCGTGATGAGATTTCCCTTTGATTTAGCAAAAATACAAAGCAATTCAAAGGTTTTCCATTGGAGGGTTACAGGCTGCTTATCTCGTAGAAGGAGACCTTTGCCAACGTCTAATTGGAAATTGTGGAACTCGAAAATGCCTTGTCTTTGCTCGCTCATTGCTCAATTCACAAGTAATTCACCGATAATTCATTGCCGCTTCAAGACTTTATTTTGCTACTTCGGGTTTAATGCAAATGAGCAACGGAAACAAAGCTTCGGGGCAAAGGGTCAGACGGAGGCAGTTTCTATCTGATGACTAATTGAAAGTTTCCGTCAGAGCATTATAAAGCAAAACTGCTTTGAATACCTAGTAATTTCTGAACGCGAAAAAGGAGATACTAATGCGGATTACAATGTTGATTTCTTTAATATGTTTGCGTCATTTTCAAGCATATCTCAATCACCAGACATCTCCCAATAGATTAAACAGGTTCCGATGGCTGTCGGAAACCTTGTCACCTAAGACTATGCTCACTATTACCCCCCCCAATTTTTTGCTTGCAATACTAATATTTTTAAGTGCTTGTAGTGTCACAAAAGTTAAAGATAGTACTCCGGTCGTGTCAGCTCTTGAGGATGCGCCAAAATCTCAGCTGCTAAATGAAATTGATCGTTTCGCCAAAGTCAATTCGATGCGGGCGAAGATGGACTTGAAGTTTGAGGACAATTCCTTTGCTCAATTTGGTAACAAAGAAGTGTATCCTTCGGCAGATTGTGAGGTGGTGATTCAGCGTCCGGCAAATATTTATCTGAAAGTTGAAGTTCCGATTGTTAAGGTTGATGTCGCCCAGATGTCCTCTGACGGCGAAAAATTTCGGGTGGCGGTTTTGCAGGGCGGCAGTTGTGGCGAGAAATGCAAAAAATTTGTAATTGGAACAAACAATGCAGATTATTCTAAATTGCAGAAAAATCTGCACACATTGGAAAGCGCAAACGGACAAGCCGATAGCGGCGTGAATTCGTTTGCCAATGTCCGTCCGCAGCATTTTACCGATGCCGTGCTTGTTCGACCAACCAATGCCGAAAGGATCTATCTGCAAACGACGATTTATCAGGTTGAAGAGGACGAATCACAAAAGAAAAATTCGCCATTGCGGAGAGTGATGAGGGGATATTATTTGTTGGATGAATTGAAAAAAGGGGAAAATGGAGAACTAAAAATTCTTCGTCGTTTTTGGTTTGATCGGATCGGCGGAATTCGTCTGGCCCGTCAACAACTCTTTGATGCCAAAGACGAAATCGAATCTGACATCGTATACGGGCGTGAGGGGAATTTAGGTTCGACAGGAGATTATAATAATTTACCGATGAGGATCCAGGTGACACGCCCAAAAGAAAAATACACCATGAGTCTGACCTACCAATCTCCGGCCAGCGTCATGATTGGGAAGGCATATCTGAAAACGACTTTTGAGTTGAAAAATACCTGGGGCCTGGAAGAAGTGAATCTGGATGAGAAACTGGAGCAAGGCTCTGGGAAGTCGGAAATGGACGCTTTTGTCTCGTCGGTGAAAGGTGTTTCATCATTTTTTGGAGGAACTTACTCCGGAAACGAACCAAAACCGATGAATCTTCACACAAAACAACTTGACGTGCTTGCTGATTTCTATGAGAGCGCTAAATCCTCTGAGAGTGTGTTTGACACATGTAAGCGTACCGGACTTATGGACAAATTCACTGAAGGATCGCCTTTTACCTTGATTCCTGAAACTGAAAATACCGCTTATGTAGGAGGCTTCAGCATCGCCTTTATCCGCGATTCAAGCGGCACGGTGACGCAGGCCGTTGTTCATTATCCAATGCCCGAAAACCGGATAGTAATTCAATCCAAAGTCAAATAAATAAAAATGAAAGGAGAATTCTTTATGAAAACCATTGTAAAAATCGCGTTACTCAGTTTTGTAATAATGACTATGAGCTGTGTGCAATCGCTACATCCGCTTTATACCGAGAAAGATGTGATATTCGATCCGGCTCTGTTAGGCGTTTGGACTGACAAAGAATCTCAAGAAACTTGGGAATTTACCAAGGGAGACGGTAAACAATATAAACTTATCTATACCGATGAAAACAAAAAGAAAGGCGAATTTATCGCACATTTTTTGAAAATAGACGGCAAAACCTTTTTAGATTTAGCCCCGACAGATCTCAATCTTCCGCAGAATGATTTCTACAAAGGACATCTTTTGCCGACCCATAGTTTTGCCCTGATTACGCAAACTGGAGCAACCTTTGAAATGTCGTATTTAGAGCCGGAATGGTTAAAAAAAGTGCTGGCTGAAAATCCGTTGGCAGTTCGACACGAAAAAGTGAAAGAAAAGATACTCGTAACTGCATCCTCCAAAGAACTGCAGAAGTTTTTGCTCGCCAACCTGAATAATGAAGAAGCCTTTTCTCGCCCAACTGAAATCACGCGCAAAACTAACGGTAAATAGAAAAACCGTTGAACTGTCCAAAGTTATTAACAAAATTGTCATTTACTTTTGAAACAGAAAGGAGAACCATTTATGAATACCTTTTCGCGTCGTCAATTCTTAAAAAGTCTTGGAGCAGTTTCCACGTTTTTTCTAACTAACCAAACCAGCTTTTCTTTTGCCAAAAATAGCGAAAGTTTTGAAATGTTGGTGGTTGGCGATTCACTTATTTGGGGACAAGGTCTGGAGGAAAAAGATAAAATTTACACGCTGACGAAAAATTGGCTTGAAGTGGCGATTGGAAAAAACATAAATCTTAAGGTCAAAGCCCATTCAGGGGCAACTATTTTTTTGCCTGATCACGAAGCCAAATTATTGCAAAAAAGGGGAATGGCAGAGACCAACACTTTCTATCCCGAAATAAATCTGTCATTTCCAACCCTTAAAGCACAAATTGAGAATGCTAAAAATGAATATCAAAACTCCGCCAATGTAAATTTGGTGTTGCTGACAGGAGGAATCGGTGGTATTACAGGAGCAGGAGTCCTCAATCCATTTGGCAATAACAAGACTTTGCAAAACGACATCAAAAAATACTGTAATGAGGAAATGTTTTGCTTTTTGGAATATTCAGCAAATGTTTTTCCTAACGCTTTATTTGCCGTTATTGGATACTTTCCAATTCTCTCTCAAAAGTCTGACACCTCCAAGTTATTCAACTCTTTTTTGAGAGCCTATGCCATTCCCTCTCCGATTAAGCCATTGGCAAATAATATTCTAATCCGCCAACTTTTCAAGCTAATTAAAAATAAAGCTCTTAGGCGTTCACGCCTTTGGTTTGAAGATTCTAATCGGGAATTAAACAAGGCAGTCAATCGCTTAAATGAAAAATTCGGCAAGCAACGAGCAGTTTTCATCAAATCTCCGCTGACCGAAGCAAACGCTTTTGAAACCGAAGAAACACAGCTTTTCAAATTAGAGAAAAAAGGTCAGGTCAATGACGAGTTTTATGACGAGCGACTAATCGAATGTAGAAAGACTTTGAGTGAACTAAAAAAAATAATTGGTTTGAAACAATCGGTTCGGCAATGCGAAATTGCCGCCATCGGGCACATAACCTCCGCAGGTTCAAAGGCTTACGCCGAGGCTGTAAAAACAACTTTAACCAAAATTTTGCAAACTGAATTCAAAAGCAAAATAGGTGCATAAGACTTTTCACTAAACGTAAGAACTATGTTTAATTAAAGCAAATTCACGAAAATATAGTTTGAGTCTTGCGCTAATGCTTGATAAATCAGATTCATTTCACAACTGCCCACATCCAAACTATCGCCAACATGAACACCAATAAACTAATATCGCTTGTTTCTAATTCTTCATCCTTGCCGCATAAGACCGGGTTGATTGAAAACCTGAAGCCGTTAAGTGGTGTCTCCGACCGCACTGCCTAATAACTCATTCCGCTTAAGTTTATCCATCCGAAACATTGTCCAGACAGCCGACCACCTGCCGAAAAGAGGGGCAAAAGCCGTCGGAATATCGGCGCCTGTGGGCGATGAAAGAAGTTCGGAAATTGCATCAACAAGAGCGAATAAGGCGAGACCGATTGAATAAATCAGCGAATAAAAAAACCAGGTAAAATATGAACCTTTCCATTCCAGAGCCGCGACATTGTGCCGGCTTCCGCCGAGTCCAAAAGTAATTTTTCGTAACTGTTTAGGTCTAAGATATAGACTTGACCTCGAAAAATATACAAAATATTGTGGTTTGTTTACCTATTTTGCTTGCTTGAAATCAAAAAATGCAGTTTTTAGTTCCAAAACTTAAAAGCAAATCACAATATGTTGTGGTTTTAGAATTGGTCAAATACACTATGTCGGTGCTAAACAGCTACAA
>JANOEF010000619.1:0-6035 GCA_031413075.1 Acidobacteriota bacterium
TTATCCTCTACTTTTTCACTACTCCCACCAGCACCCTGGTTAATCCCGGTCGGAACATTGGTAACAGGTCGCCGATAGGATGACTCAGCCGGATTTTCAGCATTGCTATCGCTATCGCCAACAATGGTTTTGACATTTTGACGACGTGGCGGAATTGTCTCTTTAACGGTACTGATCTTGTCAATTTCCTGCGGTGATTCGCTCATATCCTGAATGATCTCTTTCCGGATGTCGGCATTGACAACTTCTTGTTTCGGTTTTTCGGGTTGCTTTTCGGGCTCTGGCGGCGGTTCATCCTCGGCCACCGGAACCGGTGCCACTAAAGACGAAAGCTCTAAATCTTCGTTTCCTCCCAGTCCGTTCGCAAATTTATCAAACAGGCTGTAAAGAATCATGCCAAAAAACAATCCAAAGACGAGTAAAAGCGTGGTCAGAAAGAATCCGCTTCTTCCGCCACCAGTCCCGCCACTTCTCGATTCTACTAATTGGTCTAACATAGTTTTTTATTTTCCTCCCTTATTTCCGGTGCCAATAGGT
The DNA here is from genome assembly GCA_031413075.1 of Acidobacteriota bacterium. Lineage (GTDB taxonomy): Bacteria > Acidobacteriota > Blastocatellia > Pyrinomonadales > Pyrinomonadaceae > JAIBCC01. Next base: position 538 of record JANOEF010000619.1, read on the forward strand.
CGTTAGGGTTACGAAATTTTATTATTGCTTTGATGATATAATCAAAATACCTAATTATCATGGACGCTGATTGACAAAGTGTCTGGAAAAATTTTACCTTTTCACCGGTTTTGAACATTAGTCGTCAAACGAGGGGAACATAGCTTTCAGCCAGCCTTACAGAAAACAACTCTGCCAAATTCATTATTTTCTACGATAATGAAATAGGTATCAGTTAATACAAACTATTTAATTGACCAGCAACGTTTTGAAGTCTAAAATTTTACGGTCAGAAAGTCAAGAAAAAATTAAGTAAAAACAGCTCTTTTTTTATTTAATTTTCCAAAATAAAAAGGTTTAAGTAAAATCTGAGATGTTTTCACTTAAACCTTTTGAAATTTATCGGGCGGCGCTTTTCCTTTTGACCGATCGCCGGGCCGCCGAGGCAATCTTATTTGTTTGAGTCGAGACTTCAACCATCTTCATTTTGGCCTCTCCGAGTTTCGATTGCCACCAGATAGCAATCGGACTGGCAATCGCAATGGTCGAAAAGGTTCCGGTAATGGCTCCGACAAACAGGGCCAATGAAAACGCGCGTAAAACCTCTCCGCCAAACACCACGAGAGCTAAAACCGTCAAAAAGACTAATCCATTGGTGACAATCGTCCGCGACATCGTTTGATTGATTGAATCATTGGTCAACTGATATAACGAGGTAGTCCGATGTAAACCAAGATTTTCCCGAATCCGGTCGAAAATAACGATTGAGTCATTAACCGAAAAGCCAACCAGGGTTAAGAGTGCCGCAATGACGGTCAAATTAATTTCCCACTGAAAAACTGAAAAGAAGGCTAAGGTAATCAAAACATCGTGAAAAACGGCGATGTCGGCTCCGGCGGCATACGTCCAATCGTAGCGAAAGGCAATAAACAAGAGAATCCCGACCAAGCCTAACAATGTGGCAACAATCGCTTGTGTTCGTAATTGTTCGGTGGCGGTGGGACTAACTGCGTCTGTTCCAACGATTTTATATTTTGCGTCCGGGTCTTGGTCTAATTGAGTTGCACCGGTGGCTTCTTTTCCAAAAGTATTGAGAGCTTTTTGAATAAAACAGCGTCCGGCTTCACCGGTTATCTCAGGACATTCATCCTTTCGTTCACCTAAAGTTGGAACTTTAATCAGAACTTCATCTAGTTTATCAGTTGAATCTTGGATGACGGCATCGCCGAGTCCGACCTTTTGCAAGGCACTCCGAATATCAACAGTCGAAGGCTTTGAATCTAACTTAAATTTTGCCGTGACAACTGTTCCACTCTTGAAATCAACCCCTAAATTAAAGGCATCCGTTCCGCCCTCAGACACATTACGCCCGATTGCCGAAGCTAAACCCGCCAAAAGAATAAAGATGGAAACGCTGATAAAAATCTTGCGTTTGCCCATCCAATCAAAATTAATACTGCGAAAATTTTCAAACATTGCTTTATTGATTTTCGATTTTTGATGTTTAATCCTCGATCTGCTCTCAAATCAGGAATCAAAGAATCGCCAACTTAGATACTGAGTTTCTCCATATTCGGTTTTTTGTTTAAAAGCCACATAAAAATTGTGCGCGAGACAAAAACTGCGGTGAATAAATTGATTAAAAGTCCTAAAATTAGAGTGACGGCAAAACCGCGAATCGGACCTGACCCATACATATACAAAATTAAGGACGAAAGAATGGTGGTCAGATGGGTGTCAACGATGGTAATAAAAGCGCGGTCGAAGCCTAAATCAATCGCTCCTGTGACAGTTTTTCCGGCACGCAATTCCTCACGGATACGCTCAAAAATCAGGACGTTGGAGTCAACCGCCATCCCGATTCCTAAAATTAGTCCGGCAATCCCCGGTAAGGTTAAAGTTGCGTCAAACCAAATCAAGCCCGCCAACGTCAGCAACATATTCAAAAGTAAGGCAATCACCGCATTGATACCTGATCCACGATAATAGATGAGCATAAAAATGATGATGAAAATCAATCCGCCGAGCGAGGCTTCGACCCCTGCCTCAATCGAATCTGCGCCTAAACTGGGTCCAACGGTTCTTTCTTCTTTATATTCAATTTTGGCTGGCAACGCCCCCGATTTTAAGGTTAAAACTAAATCATCGGCGGATTTTTTGGTGAACCGTCCGTCAATTTGTCCCTGATCCGAAATCCTTTCTTTGATATATGGCGCGCTTTTGACCTGATCGCTGAGGACGACTGCCATATAAGCCCCTTTGTTGAGACTTGTCCATTCGCCGAATTTGTTGGCTCCGGCCGGCTTCAGAGCAAATGAAATATAATATTCACCGTCATTTCCGGTTCGCGGAATTGGCTGCGCTTCGCGAATTTGTTCGCCGTCAATAATGGCCGGAGTTTCCAGCACCACCCATGATTTCGGCGTTTCGACCGGCGGTTTGGCCTGGTCTGTCGGATCATCTTCCCGCTCTACATACGGCAAAACTTTTCTATTTGAGGCACCGCCGATGGACTGAACGGCCGCTTCTTTAGTCGGATAGGTCGTCATTGGAGCGGGATAAATCCCTCCGACCACCTTCATCAATTCGAGTTTGGCTTCGCCCTGAATAAGCCCTTTGATGCGCTCGGGGTCATCTACCCCCGGCATCTGTAACAAAATTTGTCCCGAGTCCTCACCACCGATCTTTTGCAACGTCGGTTCTTTAACCCCAAAACTATTGATTCGGCTTTCGATAATCTTCAAAGCCTGATCAACTGCCTGCTGTCCCAACCGTTTTTGGGTTTGGACGGGTAATGACCAGTTAACCGAATTATCCGTTTTGCTTTCAGTCCACTGGGTAAAATCAACCTTCTTTTTAACCGCATCTATCACTTCTTGGGTTTTGGCCGGATCGGTCACGTTTAAGGTGACTTGATAATTATTTTTTTCGGCAATGACGGTTCCTTCGCCAACCGGTAGCTGAGCTTCTTTGGCAGCAACAACGGCGGCATCCCGATTATTGGTGGCTAGGGTGCTGAGATAATCTTCGAGTTTGACCCTCATCACCAAATGCGAACCGCCTTTCAAATCCAACCCAAGATTGATATTTTTTTCAAGATTTTTCTTGACACCTTCCCAGGTAAAATCATTTGAGCTGATTGATTCACGCGGGCCGAAAACCATATAAATACCAAATAGGGTAATTGCTATGATAATTGCTGTTCTAATCCACAAACTACTGTTTTTCATTAACTTTAACTTCTAATTCTTAGATTTATTTTTTCGCTTCGTCGGCTCGTTTGCCGACGATTGCGCTTTTGCCAACTTCCAAAAATGATTTTTCCGCACTTTGGATAATAAAACTCGTCTCTTTGACTTCTTTGATCTTTCCGATAATCCCGCCGCCGGTGACCACTTCGTCACCCGCTTTTAAGTTGGCAATCATTTCTTTCAGTTCTTTTTGCTGCCGTCTTTGCGGCATAATAACCAAAAAATAAAAAATACCAAAAATCAATGCAAATGGAAGTATCATTCCGATGAGACTTCCGCCGTCTTGAAAAAGTAAAAGAAACATATTCATTATATTTATTGCTGACAGAGAAAAGTTCAATAATATACTGTCGCAAACGGTTTATCAAACGTCCGATTGTCTGTTTTCGGTTTACCCTCCACTAATTTTGGTGAGAAAGTCTTTCCGAAACTGATTGAACTGACCAAGTTTGATAGATTGCCTAACCTTTTTCATTGTGTCAAGGAAGAATGATAAATTATGATGCGAAATCAAAATAGCCGCCAACATTTCGCCCGTTTGATAGAGATGCCGCAAATAACTGCGCGAATATCGTTGGCAGACCGAACACGGGCATTCCGAGTCCAACGGATCGGTATCGGTGATGAATCTGGCATTTCGAATATTTAATTTACCGTGAGAAGTAAAGGCACTGCCGGTCCGTCCGTTGCGTGTCGGCATTACGCAATCAAACATATCTACGCCCCGATAAACTGCTTCCACCAGATCCTCGGGCGTGCCGACCCCCATCAAATAACGCGGCGCATCGGTCGGCATCTGCGGAGCGATATGTTCGATCACCTCATACATCACCGATTTTTCTTCGCCGACGCTTAATCCGCCGATGGCGTAACCGTCGAAACCGATTTCAATCGTCCTCTCCAAACTTTCCCGCCGCAGATCAAGGTGACCTGCGCCCTGGAGAATGCCGAAAAGAGCTTGACGACCGCTGAGATATTTTAGATTTTGGATTTTGGATTTTGGATTTTCGTTAGTTGCTTGAATATTTTCTGCCATTCCCGAATCGTATAACTTTAGATTTTCCTGGTTTTCTAATCCAAAATCTAAAATCTCCAATCCAAAATCAACCGCTCCCGTATCCATCCCCGAATCCTGCAATTCATTAAATTTATCTTTTGAACGCCTTGCCCAACGGGCCGTCATTTCGAGACTTTTCTTAGTTTCGGCGTGTCCGGCGTCCCCTTTTGGGCATTCGTCTAAAACCATCACGATTTCCGAGCCGAGCGCGGCTTGAATTTCCATCGAAATTTCCGGGGAAAGAAATTTTTTGCTTCCGTCGAGGTGTGAGCGAAATTCAACGCCTTCTTCTTTCAGTTTGCGTAAATCAGTCAAAGAAAAAACCTGAAAACCGCCGGAATCCGTCAAGAGTGCGCGATTCCAGGTCGAAAATTTGTGCAGTCCGCCACAGGCGCGGATAACTTCAGGGGTCGGACGCAGCCACAAATGGTAGGTATTACCCAGAATAATCCGGGCATCAAGTTCGTTCTCGAGCCACTCGTAACGGACGCCTTTCACGGTTCCTTGCGTTCCGACAGGCATAAAAACAGGCGTTTCGATGACGGAACGCCTGGTTTGTAAAATTCCGGCTCTCGCTTCGCCTTCCCGGGCGATGACTTGCCAGTTAATTGGTTTCATCTTTTCAATTACAAATTACGTTTGTTCAATTACGAATGTTCAATTACGAATTTCAAATTACGAATTACGAATGTTCAATTACGAATTACGTTTGTTCAATTACGAATTTCAAATTACGAATTACGTTTGTTTAATTTCAAATTAGGGATTACGTTTGTTCAATTACGAATTTCAAATTACGAATTACGTTTGTTTAATTTCAAATTAGGGATTACATTGAATAATTAAACTTATAATCTACGGATAATCCCGTAATTCGTAATTGGTAATCCGTAATTCGTAATCCGTAATCCGTAATCCGTAATTCGTAATTCGTAATTTTCTAATCGTTCTTAGTCGTAGTCTGAATTTTACCGATAATTTTTAACAGTTCTTCGTTATCCTTAAGCAAACTTTGGGCTTGAGCGTCCTCGAAATAACCCGTTGCATTCAAGAGTCTTACCCAATAGTTTGTTTCTCTGGCTTCTTTGTAGGCAATACTCAATTTAGAAATAAAGTCTGCCTGTGACTGTCCGCCAACTGCTTCTTCGGAATTTGCCCCAATCGAAGTCCCACTTCTGAGAAACTGCTTCGACATGACAAATTCGTGTTTT
>JANOEF010000620.1:0-27603 GCA_031413075.1 Acidobacteriota bacterium
TAAGAATGCACAAAATAAAATTCTGACAGTTCGGGGACTTTATTCATCAAGACACTATTTTTTTTAATTTGGATCTGATTCCATCCCATCTGTGGAATTTTATATTTCATCTTATCCGTAACTGTAAACTTTACTACTTCAGCATCAAACCAACCCAATCCTTCGGCATCTCCTTCTTCACTTCTTTGAGCTAATAACTGCATTCCCAGACAAATTCCAAGAATAGGTTTTTTTTTAATCAACACAGATTCGTGTAAAGTATCCAGCAAGTTCATTTCCCTCAAATTCTCCATGGCTTTTGCAAAATGCCCCACGCCGGGAAGGATAATCTTCTCGCTATCAATCATATCTTGCGGGTTTGATGAAATTATAGAGCTAATTTTTAACCTGTCCATTGCCTTTTTGACAGAATTCAAATTCCCCATTCCATAATTGATAATGACTACTTTTGCTGACATTAGTATTTTTTACGACTTTGTTAATTCTTTAACTATCTCAGCCAATCTCTCCGCTTGTCTAACTCTTGAATATTCTTTAATATCATCAGATAAACAATCAATAAAACCTTTTTTCTTAAACTCATCGTGTAAATCCAACAAAACTTCCTTTAAGTGATTGGCATCTTTCACGACAATACCAGAATTGGTAGCACTGATTAGTTCTGCTTGTGCTCTACTAGTCTCTGTTTCTATGTTATCAACATAACCGCTTAATTTAAGTCTGCCGTGTTCCTGATCATTGTCGTAACATAAGATGATTTTTCTTTTAAGTGCCAAGTAATCATATATTTTTGTGCCAATAATTGAAAAATAATTAAAAAGCAAAAAAACATTTTGTCTAGATATTGACTTTGACAATTCTAAATTTTCCAGTCTTGGAGAAAAATATGTCGTTGATTGAAGCAACGGATATTTTTTTGCCAAAAATTCTTTAATTTCTTTCTCTTTATTTATACCATAAAAATATAGATTAACTTTAAACTCTTTATTCTCTGTAACTAATTCATTACAAATATTTAGAAAACTTTCTACGGGATCCCAGTCTTTGATTGTGCCGGCAAATGCAATAGAGAGGGTTTCGCTATCTTGCTTAACTTTATCGGTTAATTTTAGAATTTCCGGATCATAACCATTGTAAACAATCTCAAATTCTTTACCTGTAATATTTGACTCTATTTGCTTTTGAAAGAAAGTTTGGACAGTTATAATTTTAGAAACATTTTTTAAAATACTTCTTTCAATTCTGGAAAAATACGGTTTATAAAATTTCTCTTTTAAAGAGTTATCCTGAATCCAAGGGTCTCGATAATCTGCAATCCAGGGAATCGAATATTTCGTACTCAATTTTGAGGCATACTTAAAGAGAATAAAGGGTCCGCCGGTTGCAATTATACAGTCAACTTTATTGTGCTTGAGAAATTCATCGGCTCCATCATAAATTCCTTGCTTACCGCCAACTGGCAAAACAAATTGTAAAAGTTCATAATAAGCGGTAATTACTTTTCTAAACAGTCTAAATTTATTTTCTCCATACCTTAAAGCAATCTTATTCGATAGAGTTGGATTAAAGGGAGTCTTAAGCACGGTTCCTTCGGGATTTATTTCTTCATCAATCGAATCTGAATAGCCAGGTGAAATATAATCGAGATGATTCCCAAATTTATTACTCCATTGTCTGGTTATGACGATTGGATGAATGTCAAATAAGTGGAGATATTTATACCAACTATATGGGCGTAGCCCTCCGACAGATACATATGGAGGAAAATCATACGCAAGAATTAATATTTTTTTCATTACTTGATAATCAATGACTTACAAAATAAAATGTCTTTTTTATGAAATCTAAAATTCTCTATTTTCTTACCGCAGAATTTCCATATGGAAAAGGTGAAACTTTTATTGAAAATGAAATCTCTTATTTAGCGGATGCTTTCGATAAAGTAATTATTATACCATTAAAAAAATCTAGTGTAGAACATAGAACTATCCCGCACAATATTTTAATAGAGCCATTACAAGCTAGGCAAATTAGTTGGTTTAAAGTTTTTAGTAAAATCGCTAAAGAACCGGAAATTATCAGGGAGTTTTTGCAAAATATATTTTCAAATCCGTTAAAAAACAAAATTTTACTAAAGAGTATGCAAAATGCTCTAACTATCTCGGGACATTTGGAAGTAATACTGGAAAAATACCAACCTTGTGAAAATTATCTTTACAGCTACTGGTTAGATGATGGAGCTATAAGCCTTGCATTTTTGAATAAAAACAGCGTCAAGATTTCTAGAGCTCACAGGTGGGATATTTATACTGAAAATCAACTTTATGAATATCTGCCGTTAAGAAAATATTTAGCTCAAAGGCTTTCTCAAATTTATAGTATTTCTCAGGACGGTAAAGAATATCTTGAAAAGGCGACTAGACAACCTGAAAAAGTTCACTTATCAAGATTAGGGGTGGTTGCTCCAAGTAAACTCAGGAAAAATATTTTGGATAAGGAGTTAAATATTATTTCTATTAGCTATGTAATTCCTCGAAAAAGGGTAGAATTAATCGGAGAAGCTATTAATCTAATTAATATTAACAAAATATGTTGGAAGCATTTCGGGGATGGTCCTTTACTCAATAAGGTTAAAAATATGTTCACTTTTGGAACATTTTATGGTCATCTTGGTAACAATAAGTTAACTCAAACACTTAAAATGTTACCAACAAATTCAGTTCTTATCAATACATCCATGAGCGAAGGACTTCCTGTAAGTATGATGGAAGCAATGAGTTTTGGAATTCCTTGTCTCGGAACAAATGTCGGTGGAGTCTCAGAAATTATCGAAGATGGAGTAAATGGTTTTTTAATGCCTCCCAATCCAACTGCAAAAGAAGTATCAGTCTATATTCAAAAATATCTTGATCTTTCAATTGACGAAAAAAGGCAATTTCGTTTGAATGCGTTTAAGACATGGCAAGAAAAATTTGACGCTGAGAAAAATTACCAAGAATTTATAAATCAAATTAAAGGTCTAAGGTTTGACAATAATTGATTGGTAAAACTCAATTAATTCATTAGTTTTTTCAGATATATCGTAAGTTTTGGCAAATTTCTGCGCATTTTGCGAGAGTTTTTCTAAAAGAGGTGTGTCTTTTGAGAGTTCTATAATTTTTTTTGCAAAAACTTCCGCATTTTGCTCAGAGAATAAATAGCCATTGTAATCATCTTTAACCAAATTTCTATTTCCTATCCCATCTAAAATTACACACGGCAAACCTGCCGCCATCGCTTCCAGTAAAACTAAACCAAACGGCTCATAATAGGCACTATGTAAATATAAATCAGATTTACTTAGATATTCTTCAACCAAATCAACGTTTCCTCTGACAAATACCCTATCTTCTAAATGTAATTCTCTTATTTGATTTTTTACTTTGTCTATACAATCTCCGGTTCCCAAGAGATTAACTTCAAATTCAAATCCTTTATTTTTCAAAAGATGAGCAATTTCAACTATAAATTTTTGGTTTTTTCGTTCTTCATATCTGCCAATATTAATAAGTGAAAACTTCTTATTTGGAGGTTTAACTTCGCGTTTTGGTAAATGAAATCTATTGAAATCAAAACCAATTTCAATTAATTTTACATTTTGTTTTAAAAATGAAGGAACGGTACTTTGAAAATAGCTTAATGTATCAGGTGAATTAGCTATAAAATATGTGTTCTTGTTTTTTTTGTATTTTCCATTCACCAAAAGCTGTTTTTCATAAAAACTGGTGAGCAATGATTTTTGAAAGAAAGTATTAAAAGACAAATTTCTAAATTCCCTCATATTATCGTGGCCGTGAACCACAAAAACCACATCTTGAGGAATATAAATTGAGCTAAATAGTTCTGCTCTAAATAAATGCGTGTGAATAATATCGGGTTTGAAACTATCAATAATTTCTTTATATTGATCTACATTGACATAAGTTTTCCGCAGAATCGAAGGAACAAAAGGTCCGTCAACTTTTTGATAATTTACCTTTGAACTTAAATATTCATAATCATTTCCATCTTGAAGCACCAATAATTTATATTCAATATTCGGCCTTTTATTAAGTTCCAAACATAAATCGAGAGCATATCGTTCCGCGCCACCTTTTTCCAAAGATTTAATTATATAAAGAATCTTCATTTAGTTAAAAATTTTTTTAGTTTTAGCATACGAGGCAATACTCGATACATAACTTGCACAAATGCAAAATTTACAGGATTAACACATTTTTTCCATTTAGCTGCGTAATGTCTGAAAATTTCTTCTCCGGTTAATTCGTATAATGCTTCTAATTGTGGGGTATGCACATTTTTCTGATAATAGTATTTTACTAACTCTTTGTACATTTGATCGTAAAGCGACCAATACCCGGTATCATATTTTGAAATATTTTCTTTGAGAGTCTTAATACATAAATCAATATCACATTTAACCTTGTCAGACTTTGTGACCCGATATAGATCATACAACCCGAACACGGCATAAATAAACCCGTTCAGAACAAGTGAAGGTTCTTCAGTAGGATATTCTTCCAACCATAAGTTTCCATCGCTATCATACCTTCTCACTCCACCCTCTTTAACCTCAAACTGCATAAAATTATAGGCTTTGAGAGCGGTATCTAATAAATTCTCATCACCATTAATTTGGTACATTCTTAAATAAAAAGAAATAATTTCTCCTTGAGCCATTGCTGATACCCAACCAGATTCCAGGTCATAACGGGAATCCCCCCATGGCTGTCGCCATAAATAGGTCTCCTTAAAATTTTCTTTGTTCGATTCAAACCAGTTTAAGCAAGCATTCATTTTATCTAGATAGTCAACCAGATTGTTATCCCGCTGCCATATCTCATGTAGAATAAAGCCATATTGAGCAATAATAATCGAAAAATAAGAAGAATTAGTTCCCCATCCCCATAATGGAACTCCATTTTCATCAAAATCACCGTAAATTCCATCTGTGTAGTGAACCAGAGCTTGAGACATATCTATATAATATCCACCAAGTTTTTCGTTCAAACTTACCTCACCTTTTGGTAAAAGGATATTATCATTCTCTTTTGTAATGGTATGAACTTTACTGTATGAAGTGCGGATTCCCTGTGGTAATTTTTTTGGATAAATAATTTTCATAATTGAATCAGATTGGATATATTCCGTCTTTAGTTATTGTTATACCCTTTATCATATTTTGAACTTTGGCAAAACAAATTTGCCTTTTTCCTTCCCAGGGAGCTTTTGTTCCATCGTGCCGCCATTGACTCGATTTATAGTTCATAAAATGCAAGTATAAAAATTTTCGATTTCCATCTCTTTCATTTGTAATAATACCATCTTTGTAATACCAAATATCAGGTTGCTGGCTATGCAAACTACCATCAATCCAGGGGATATCTGTAAAAGGAGTGGTGTATTGCTCTTTCAGATAAAGTTTTCTTTTTTTAAATTCAGAGATTGATCTTGTCAGAAGGTTATTGATGTTTGTTTTATACTTCTGGTTAATCTTATCAAAAATCGTGTTGGTATAAGCATTGGTAATTCCATGTTCATCAATTCCAACAAACTCTTTTTTTTGCAAAGCCTCTTCCCACTTATAAATTTTTTTATACATCAAACGGTTTTTTTCTGTATTTCTGAAAAGAGCTAAATGACCGGAAATCCTAATTTCGTGAGTCGAAATCACTTCATACTTTGACAGAATTTCATCCGTATAAAAACTTCTTATATCACCGAACAAAATATCCATATCCGTCCAACCGTAAAAATCATAGGGTTCAAAAACATCCTGATGGATAGTGCCAAATAATGGACGCAAATCGCACAATTTATAAGCATTTTCCGGCGCAAAGGTAAGATCAAGTTTTTTTTTAACGGAATCAATATAATCCTTAAATGAGATTTTATGGAAAAAAATGTTGGGAGATTGATATTTTTCAGTCTCACAGTCAGTAAAGAAAATAAAATCAATAGTTTTGTTTCTTTTAAGAGTTTCAAAATAGAGATCAGACCATTCGGGAAAACGACCAAAATAAGGGATTAAAACACCTACTTTTTTCATTATTTTTTAGAAAGCGAGTATAAAATTTTTGTGTAAAACCTATCTCAAGAATCAATCAGCGATTTATTTACACCGATAGTTAAACTGGCTGATTCGTTGAGTTCGAAATTAAATTCTTCGAGCAATTTGCAGATATGTTCCCGACAATTAAATTCATCATGTATTTCAATGGCTAAAACTCTGACTTTAGGCAGCCATTCTTTTACTACATCTCTATTTTCAAAAACAGATACTTCACCGCCCTCAATGTCAACTTTCAGAAAATCTATGTATTCCCAATTGTTTTCATTCAATATTGATGTAACAGATGTTGTTTTAATTGTGTTTTCATCTGCTACTGAACTTTCGATGAGCCTAAAAGACCAATCGGATTTATCTCTATTGCTTGTATCTACTTTTAAGAGCGTGTCTTTATTCCACAACCCTTTTTCAAGACACTTTACATTTTTGATTTGATTATTATCTATAATATTTTCTCTCAATCTGATGAAAGTATTTGAAACCGGTTCCAGTGCAACAATCTCAACATTCGGGAAGTAAGCCTTAAAATAAATTGAAGCTAGACCTATATTAGCTCCGGCATCAATCATTCTTTCAAAGGGAATGCTTTTTGATTGAAATAATTCTATTAAGTCAAGGTATTCTTTTTCTAAAATCAATTGTCTAAATACTAAAGCGTCTGAAGAATCTCTCTTCAAAGTAATTTTATAAGTAGTTGTATTTATTTTATGTTGGAATGAATTGAAAAAATGTGTTTTTGTTATTTCATGCCCCGATCTTATTAAATCTGCATACAACAGATATGAATTAACCAAATTTCTGTTAATTCTCTCAAAGATAAATGTAGCTAAAGAAAAAAGTAGGATAGTACCCTTTTCAGTAAGCGAAAATAAACCAAGTTTATAGGGATAATTCTTAATTCTCATGTAGTTGATTGCCTTTGTATTTTTAGAACCAAAACTAATAACATAACTCTGTTCGATCTTATCTAAAAGTGAGATTTATAAAATTCGGTCTTTAGTAAATTGAAAATTCGTTATTTTTGGACTATCCCGCAGCAAGCTAACGGGGCATTCGCCCGAAAATTTTCGCTCAAAGCAGCGAAATCACGAATTTTTAGTAATCGGACTTCCGTAGCGGAGTTACGGGGAATTAAACCGCTAACGAAGCGATTTAATTTCAAAAAGTTAATATTTCCATTATTCCTTGGAATATACCTTTTTTGAAAGGTTTGAAATGGTTAACATACCATTTCTTACGAGAGAAAAATGATAAATTATTCACTTCACTGAGTAGATAAAGTTCTTTAGTTCTTAGAAACTCATTGTCTATCTGATCATATAACAATCTTACATTTGAATCATAATCACTGAGAACTGATGTTCTATAAGCGGACTTATTTCTAAAAAACTTCACAAAATCCTTAATAAGCAAAATCATTTTATTCTGTTTCCAGTAACCTACCAAGTTATTTGCGTGAAGCCTATAATTAATTAAAGCTTTCCTACTTGGTAAAACTGTTCCAAATAATTGCATTAGTAAGAACAAATGACCATCATGTAAATATTCCGTGGAATATTCAAAGTAGAGTTTTTTTGCATTTTGGTTAAAACAAAAACAGCATCCTGGAATCACACACATGAAAATCTTGTTCTTTATGTCATTTGTCCCAAAATTGATTTTCTTATAATAAGATTTAATTATCACTTCGTCTTCTTTAAAAATTCGGAAATCTGAGAATGCTAACAAAGGCAAATCACCATGTTTTTCTTGTTCTTGTATAAGAAGACTTACTAAGTTCGAAATTTTATCGGATTCCCAGATATCATCTTGATCACAAAAAAAATAACAATCAGCATCAACTGATTGCATTAATAATTCAAATGATCCTTTCACACCAAGATTTATGTTTGAATCAAGGTCAATTAGTTCAATAATTGTAGGGAACTTTTGTTTATAATTTCGTAAAATATCAATAGTTTTGTCCTTACTGCCGTCATCGCGAATCACAATTTTATATGAAAAATAGTCTTGATTTACAAGTGAATCTAACTGTTCTTCTAAAAACAATTCTCCGTTATAAGTAGAGAGTAGCACTTTGACATCCAAGTTTTTGTCATCATAATACTCTAGTTTATTATTGTTCATATTAGATCATCTCTCATTACTGAGCATCATTGAAATTGCCAACTGGAACCGAAAGGTAAGTAAGTAGTCCGTTTTTTAAATTTTTTAACAAATTAAGTGTTTATCTCTAATATGAGAAAAGAACACTTAAAACTAAACGAAAAAGATTACAGTTATTTGACAACGCGAACCAAGTAATTGATTCTAAATCAAATTGACTCTGATTCTTAATTTTTCTTTAAATTCGTCCAAAATAAAAGTTTTCGTTTAATTACGTCCAAAATACATTTTGCTGTAGTAGGCGGACTAAAAATAATAGCTTGCCAAATGCTCAAAACGCCATCCCATTTCTTACCGCCCTCAAATTCTTTTGCTCCTTTATAAACCGCACTGTCCAACCACACAAGTTTATTAAGAGTTCTTAATTCGTATGAGGGTAAGATTCTATTTAGTTTTTTCCGTGCTAATTTATGTTTATTAAATACTCGATGTTTGTTTTGTGACGAACTTAGGGGATGAATTCTAACTAGGTCACGAGATCCATTAGCGTTACGAAATTGAATCTTACAATTTGCTATGGCACATCTCACCCAAAAATCCCAGTCCTCAAGTGGCTCAAGGGTTGAATCAAAATCACCTACGCGGTTAATTACCCTCTTTTTTATTAGAGGAGAACTAATGGTCATGATATTACGTGAGACTAGTTTTTCTAGTAAATCCTTTCCAAATCCTGAGATTTTTAACATCCAAGGTTCATCTGGATCCGACATTGAGTAGCGAAGTTCATCGGGAAATTCTGTCCTAAAATATCTGGTTTCTCCGTACACAATATCAATTTCAGGATGTTTTTGAAGAAATTCAACTTGATATTCTAATTTTAAGGGTTCAAGTAAGTCATCAGCATCTAGAAATTGAATATATTCTCCTTTAGCAATGCGTAATCCATTGTTTCTTGCGGAGGATTGACCAGCATTATTTTGATAAATATATTTTATTCTTTTATCCAGAACTGCAAAATCAGTTACGATTTTTTTTGTGTTGTCTGTAGAACCATCATCAACTACAATACATTCCCATTCCTGTAGTGTTTGAGCAATTAATGATTGTAAAGTTGTCCCAATGTATTTTTCGTAGTTGTAAGAGGGAATAATAACGCTTATAAGAATATTATTCATAAAGTACTTCCGCTTTTACCAATGCAAGAGATATGGACTTATAAAACTACTTGCCATTTCCCATCTAATAGCAAATAACCGTGTTCAAAATTATAGAATGCAGACAATCTAGTGCCCGCATCATGAACTGTTATTGGACAAATATCTGTAGCATCGTCTAAGTAAACTAAACGAGGAACAAGAAGTGATGCCGAAAACGAATAAGAATTAGGTGCAAGCAAATTAGCAGGAATTTCATAAGTAATATATTTATTTTTACAATCTATAGAAATTGAATCCTCCAGTGTAATTACATCAGAGGCAATCCTTTCTTTATATTTATTGAGTATTGAAATGTGACAACAAGAACCTTGTTGAAAGTTGTGAATTTGAATTTTTACATGAACTTTAACTGATTCACTATGAGCAAAGTCACTGGTAATTATTTCATCATTGTTGGTTATAAAAATCTCCTTAATTTGCATTGCCTTGCCTTTATCTAATTCTGTATTCTGATACCGATTTTCATTCTGGGAGGATTTTAAGTACTCGTTTATAACTAAATTAATGTTCTCTTGAAGGATTAATTGTCCTTTACTCATTAATATTCCCTTATTACAAATTTGAGACAAACTGCCCAAATTGTGACTTACAAATAAAATTGTTCTACCCTCATTTTTTGAAACATCTTGCATTTTCCCCAAACATTTTTGTTGAAACTGAGCATCACCAACAGCTAAGACTTCATCAACAACTAAGACTTCAGGCTCTAAATTAGCGGCAACGGAAAAGGCAAGACGTGTATACATTCCACTCGAATATCTTTTAACGGGCGTGTCCAAAAAATCTTCGATCTCGGCAAAATCAACTATTTCATCAAATTTTTGTTTAATTTCCTCGCGTTTCATTCCAAGGATTGCACCGTTTAGATAAATATTTTCCCGTCCTGTTAGTTCCGGATGAAATCCCGTTCCAACTTCAAGAAGTGATCCAATTCGTCCATAAAGCTCAACTCTGCCTTTGGTTGGTTCGGTGATTCGGGAGAGGATTTTAAGAAGGGTTGATTTGCCTGCACCGTTTCTGCCAATAATTCCAACTACTTCGCCTGGCATTACCTCAAAATTAACATCATTTAATGCCCAAAACTGATTTTCTTCACTTGCTTTGCGAAATTTTTTGAATGGTGAACTAAAACTTTCAACTAACGATTCTCGTAAGGTTGAATAAGGTTTTCGAGCTTCACCGAGCCTGTATTGCTTCCCTAAATTTTCTACTTTGATTATTGGTTTCATCTTAAACTATATCGGCAAAAGTCTTCTCCATTTTTCTAAATGAGTAGGCTGAATAGACCAAAATCGCCAAGGTAATCAGGGTTGAAATCCCTAAAGCCAGCCAATCAAAAGGTTTTCCAAAAAATGCCGAACGAAAGCCTTCAATTATTCCGGTTAGTGGGTTGAGAGCCAATAACCAACGCCATTTTTCCGGGACAATACTCGCCGGGTAAATGATTGGGGTGGCAAACATTCCGAGTTGGATTAAAAATGGCAGCGCATAGCGAATATCACGATATTTGACGTTTAACCCTGACATCCACATTCCTATTCCAATTGCTAACAGCGCAGTTAGAATTACTAAAATTGGCAACATCAAGATATTTAAGGTTAGAGCAACACTATAATAGAACATCAAAACGATTAATAACCCAAAAGCGATAGCAAAATCTACTAATCCTGCTCCAACCGAAGCAATCGGTATGATCATTCGCGGAAAATAAACTTTGGTGATGAGGTTTGAGTTTCCGACCAGACTATTACCGCTGGTTGTGACCGCATTGGAAAAAAAGGTCCATGGCAATAATCCGGCGTAGGCAAAAATCGGATAAGGTATTCCATCCGAAGGCATTCCCGCTAATTTGCCAAAAAATAAGGTGAAGATCAACATCGTAAAAAGCGGTTGGATGATCGCCCATAAAGCTCCGAGAAAAGTTTGTTTATATCTAACCTTGATGTCTCTTTCGGTCAAAATATAAAGCAAATCCCGGTAATGCCATAAATCACGCAGATTCAGAGCCACCCAACTTTTGCTTGGCTGAATGACAACTAAAGGCTTGTCGGGTAGTTGATGTGAGATGGTCATAGAAATGGGCTCTGCTTTTGGTTTATTTATTTGAACCTCAGAAACTTCTTCAAAGATTGGCATATAATCGAAATTAAGAACTACTAGTTTATATTTTTCATCTTGAGTAAGTCAAAATTCAAAAATAAGTATTTCCAACTTTAGCTTGCGTTTTGGATTTTATTTTTGAATAATCTTGAAATGCTTTTTAACTCCGTCAGTTTTGCCATATTTTTACCGATAGTTTTTATACTTTACTGGTTTGTCGCAAAAGGAAATCTCAGATTACAAAATATTTTACTTCTAGTGTCAAGTTTCTTTTTTTATGCTTGTTGGGACTGGCGGTTTATGTTTTTGCTTGCCTTTTCAATCTTTTTAGACTACTTCACCGGAATTAAAATACACGAGGCGACAAACAAGAAAAAGAAATTGTTTTGGCTCTGGCTTAGTATCAGTATTAATTTAGGTTTTCTTGGAGTCTTTAAATACTACAACTTCTTTGCCGAATCATTTGCTGAGGGATTATCGCTTTTAGGATTAAAAGCAAATTTTGGAACTTTACAAGTAATCTTACCGGTTGGAATCTCCTTTTATACTTTTCACGGATTGTCGTATGTTATTGATATTTATAAAGATAGAATAAAACCCGAAAGAAATCTGATTGACTATTCTGTCTTCGTAAGCTTTTTTCCTTTGTTGGTCGCCGGACCGATTGAACGAGCCACGCATCTTTTGCCTCAAATTATTAAAAAACGGGAGTTTGATTATTCACAGGCGGTTGATGGATTGCGACAAATTTTATGGGGCTTATTCAAAAAGACGGTTATCGCTGATAACTGTGCCGAATATGCAAATACAATTTTCAATAATCCTGCCGAACATTCGGGAAGTGCGTTGGTTTTAGGGGCATTATTTTTCACTTTCCAAATTTATTGCGATTTTTCAGGATACTCGGATATTGCCCTGGGAACCGCCCGACTATTTGGCATAAATCTTTTAAGAAACTTTGCTTTTCCGTATTTTTCACGGGACATTGCCGAATTTTGGAGACGTTGGCATATCTCGCTTTCTTCGTGGTTTAAAGACTATCTCTACATTCCATTAGGTGGCAGCCAAGGTGGTATGTGGATGAAGATTCGAAATACTTTTATCATTTTTCTGGTCAGTGGTTTTTGGCACGGCGCGAATTGGACTTTTATTGTTTGGGGCTTTCTAAATGCCTTATACATAATGCCTTCCATAATATTTAATACAAATAGAAACAATATTGATATTGTCGCGAAGGGAAAATATCTGCCAACCATTAAAGAATTTTTAGCAATTGGGATAACTTTTAGCTTAACGGTTTTTGCTTGGATTTTCTTTCGGGCAATTGATGTGACACACGCTTTAAGCTATATCTCCGGCATATTTTCCGGCTCATTTTTTTCAATGCCATACATAATTGAAGAAAGCACAGGCTTACTTATTTTCCCTAAAGTCTTAGCCGGGCTAATTTTAATGTTTATCCTAATTGAATGGCTTGGCAGAGAACAACAATATGCAATTGCCCATTTAGGGGTTACATGGAAACGTCCGTTAAGATTTGCTCTGTATTATGCAATTATCTTTGTAATCTTTTGGTTTGGCGGTAAAGAACAACAATTTATATATTTTCAATTTTAAGTATGAAAAAATTTATTATCACAATATTATGGTTTATAGTGCCGATTCTTGCCCTCTATTTATTTACTTTCATATTCTATAACCCAAACAAAGGTGATTTGTTAAGGATTGGGTATATCATTGATTTATATCCGAGTTATCGAGATATTTTTAAAGACGAATTTGGGAGTAAACTCAAATTCTCAAAAATGTCCGAAAAAAAAGAAACACGGAAATTTAAGGTTCTAACCATCGGCGATTCATTCTCCGAACAAAATAACTATAGCTATCAGAACTATTTAGCAAAGAATAATATTGAAACTTTACATATCGAAAAATTTTTACATGAAAATCAAACTCAAACATTGTATAGCTTCTTAAACGGTGATTTTTTTGATCAGTATAGTTTTGACTTCATTGTTCTTCAATTTGTAGAACGGTATTCTGTAGGGATGGTTGAGAATATTGATACGGCAAAAGTCCTTACGTCTGAAGAATTAGGTAATTTAGTTAATAAACCAAGAGCGGAGGAAATCTATAATTTAAAATTCCCCTCAGATAGCGTCTTAAAATTTCCATATTACACGCTTCAACACTATTTGAATAAAGACTATGTTTTTGAAGGCAAAACCTACAAAACACAAATTACGCAGGATTTATTTTCAGTAGGAAATAAAGAGCTACTTTTTTATTTTGACGACATAGTTTCAGTTAACAAGAATAGTGATGAAAATAAAGTGAGGAAATTGAACGCTGTCTTTAATGATTTAAGTAATTTGTTAAAGAAAAAAGGAATAAAATTAATTGTCTTGCCAAGTCCTGATAAATACGACATTTACTATGAATTCATTTTGAATAAATCAAAATACCCTAAGCCAATCTTTTTTGAGCTTTTTGACAAATTGAATAAAGAATATACCTATATTGATTCTAAACAGATTCTGACAAATGCTCTTAGTGTAAAGAAAGATATTTATTTTTATGATGATTCACATTGGTCTCCTTGGGCATCTCAAATCATCGCAGGGGCAATCAGCAAAGAAATAAAACTACAGGAAAGATAAAGAGTTTTGTGCTCACAAAAACTTGAACATTTCTGTTCCGTTAGCACATGGGATGACGTGCTTTACCCGCAGATAATTTTCCAGATTCTGTTGAAATTCTTTAACTTGTGGACCATTGATAAAGGCAGCTGAGTCAATGCATTGCAAAACTGCTTCATCAATTTCATTTTTAATTTTTTGATATTGACCCTTAAGATCAACCATTTGTATTGAATGCATAGGTTTAGAACATTTAGATTATCAAAAATAAAAGAGTGTGAAAAGATAAAGCATGTCATTTTACTTTAGATTGATAGAATTCAATTTGACGCTTCGTAAGCTCAATCAAATTTTGCGTTTCCTTAAAGCCCCGATACCACTCGGTTGTTAGTTTTAAACCTTCAAATAAGCTCAACTTCGGCAACCATTTAAGTTCCGTTTTAGCCTTGGTGCTGTCAATTTTTAGAAGATTCGCTTCGTGGGGGTGATGGTGGTCATCAATTTCCCAATTGACGGGTTCGTTCCAGATTTGTCGGATTTGTTCGAGAATCCAGCCCACTGTTTGAAAATCCTCGTCACGGGGGCCAAAATTCCAGGCTCCCTCAAAATGCTTATCTCCCCCATGAAGTTTCTCCGCTAAACTCAGATAACCGGAAAGCGGTTCGAGGACAAATTGCCACGGGCGAATCGAATGTGGATTACGAATTTTAAGTTGCTCACCATAGACTAATGAACGAAAGATATCTGGTATTAGCCGATCCTCGCACCAATCCCCGCCCCCGATAACATTTCCAGCCCGGGCGGTGGCAATTAATGTTTGGCTGTCGGCAAAAAATGAATTCCGGTAGGCTGAAACTGCCAATTCGGCACATGCCTTTGAGTTTGAATACGGGTCAAAACCGCCCAACCGGTCATTTTCCCGGTAAGCCCAAATCCATTCTTTATTTTCATAAACCTTATCAGTAGTGATGATGACTACTGCTTTTACTGATTCGGAATGGCGAACAGCCTCAAGGACATTGATCGTCCCGATAACATTAGTTTGATAAGTTTGAACCGGCTCGCGGTAAGATTTTCGAACCAGGGCTTGCGCTGCCAGATGAAATACTATTTCGGGTTTGAAGTCGTTAAGACTTTTTTGAAGATTTGGTAAATCCGTAATGTCTCCATTAATTGAGGTAATTTGACCTTCGAGTTGTAAGTTTTCAAAAAGATTTGGCGAATCTTTTCGAGGAGGGGCGTATCCAATCACCTCAGCCCCGAGAGTTTTTAGCCAGAAGGATAACCAACTTCCTTTGAATCCGGTGTGTCCGGTGATTAATACCCTTTTATTCTTCCAAAAATTCATTACCAAACCCTCCAGGGAGGATTTTCAGTTTTCCACAAACTTTCAAGCGTTTTCTTGTCGTATAGAGTATCCGCGCACTGCCAGAATCCAAAATGTTTATAGGCTAATAGTTGACCATCCTCAGCCATTTGTTCCAAAGCATCCTTTTCCAACACGCTTTCATCGTTCTTTAGATACTTAAATACCTGAGGTTCAAAGACCATAAAACCACCGTTTATCCAATTTTCTCCTATTTTAGGCTTTTCCTTAAAACTGATGGTTGAGTCCTGGTTGAAAATCAATTCTCCATAACGCGCCGGCGGATGAACGGCCGTGACGGTCGCCAATTTGCCGTGTGAGCGATGAAACTCGAGCAATTCTTTGATATTGACATTACCGACCCCATCGCCGTAGGTGACCATAAAAGTTTCATCTTTTAAGAACGGCTCAAATCTTTTGACTCGTCCGCCGGTCATCGAATTTAAACCCGTTTCGATCAGATGAACTTTCCAGTCCTCGCTCTCGCGTTCCAGCGTTTCGGTCTCGCCGGTCGCGAGATTGATTTTCATACTGCCGTTGAGCGTGTAATAGTCAAGAAAATATTTTTTGATGGCTTCGCCTTTGTACCCGAGGGCCACATAGAAGTCGTTAAAACCCTGACTGGCATAGATTTTCATAACGTGCCAGAGCATCGGACGACCGCCGATTTCGACCATCGGTTTCGGTTTGATGTCAGTTTCTTCGGCAAGTCGGGTGCCTAATCCGCCCGCCAAAATAATTGTTTTCATATCTTGAATTACGAATTACGAATTAATATTCCTTTTCCTACTTATTAAAATGAGAAATAAATCTTTTCCTCTAAAAGACTTAATTCTAGTGAGCGGTAACTGATTCGTCAAACAAGTGGAAGAGGGTTGTAATGAAAGCTGGGAGCGCAGGCATCCTTGCCTGCCACGTCGCGGAAGCGGCGTAGATGTGCTTACTACGAAATCAACTTGAATCAGGCTCGAGACTTTTGAACGCTCTCGCGTTCAGCTCGCAGGGATGCGTGTGCTCCCGGCAAACGCCGGAACGCAGGCACCCTGTCTGCAACGTCGCGCTTCGCGGCGTAAATGTGCTTACGACGAAATTAACTCGCATTCAGGCTCGAGACTTTTGAACGCTCTCGCGTTCAGCACGCAAGGATGCGTGCGCTCCCAGCGAAAGAATATTAAGTGGAAAATTAACCTTGGGGTTTTAATGTTTGCGTCGGCAAGACCGCAGGCAGTTGCGTGGCTTTAGCTATGGACTCACAACTTTTCTTTTCTAAAGAGCCGTGACGTCAATCCGGTTTTTCTACTTTATCAGAGTTTGAGGTCGTCTCGGTTTTGAAGTAAAATCAAGCCATTATGCAAGAGAAATATCTCAATCCTTTCACCGATTTTGGCTTCAAGAAAATCTTTGGCGAAGAACCGAATAAAGATCTGTTGATTAGTTTTCTCAATCAGTTTTTACCACCGCGCCATCATATTAAAGATCTAACCTATTTGAAAAGTGAGCATTTAGGCATTTCCGAACTTGACCGGAAAGCAATGTTTGACCTCTACTGCGAAAGTCCGAGTGGTGAAAAGTTCATCGTTGAAATGCAAAAGGCGAAACAGAATTATTTCAAAGACCGAAGTGTTTATTACGCAACTTTTCCGATCCAACAACAGGCCCAGCGGGGAGAAGTTTGGAATTATGAGCTAAAAGCAGTCTATTTTGTCGGCATCCTGGACTTCATTTTCGCGGATAATGTCAATAACCATGAGGTTCTGCACGAGGTCAAACTAAAGAATCAGGTGGGTGAAGTGTTTTATGATAAATTGACGTTTATTTATCTGGAAATGCCGAAGTTTAGCAAAACCCTGGAAGAATCTGAAACACTATTTGATAAATGGCTGTATGTTTTGAAGCATTTGCCGACATTGCAAAAAAGACCCAGGAAATTGCAGGACAAGGTGTTTACAAAATTATTTGAAACGGCGCAAATAGCCAAATTTAACAAGTCGGAATTGGAAGAATATGAAGAAAGTTTGAAAGTTTATCGAGACATTCACGCGGTAGTAGAAACAGCATTTGGTGAAGGCAAGATTGAAGGGGAAAGAAGTAAAGCAATTGAAGTTGCAAAGAATTTGATAAATTTAGGCTTAGATAATGAAACAATACAAAAAGCGACCAACTTAAATATTGAAGAAGTTGAGGATCTCAGGGGTTTTTAACTGAAAGCGAATCAATTTTTAATCATTTAAGAAGTGGTTGGCCGAGGAGCGCGGGCATATGCCCCAAGTTAAGCGATAAGTCTTTTTAATATTGGCTTTAAGCAAGTGCCCTGCCCTCCTCAAAACCTTTTTTCAACTCTTTTCCTACATACTCCATCACTTCTGCTGGCAAACTTTGTAACTGACGTGCCACGTCGCGGGAGCGGCATAGCGGTAATTGCTACGAAATCAACTTGAATTTGCCTCGAGACTTTTGAACGCTCACGCGTTCAGCACGCAAGGATGCGTGCGCTCCCAGCGATAAACTACTTAATCAAAAATCAATTTGGACGACGGAGCGCAGGCAAGGCGCGTAGCGGTGCTAAATAAGAGATCAACTTGAATCTTCCTTGAGACTTTTGAACGCTCACGCGTTCAGTACGCAGGGATGTGTGCGCTCCCAGCCAAAATCTTTTTAGGTTTTCTGATACTTTTTTCTGTAACTTTGCGCGTTAGAGATTGAGTAGCTTTTTGAGCTTTCATAAATATTATAATAAGGAGCATTTTTATGATCAACCATATTTCTATCGCCGTTAATAATCCTGAGAGGGTTGCCAATTTTTTAGCCGAATTGTGGAATGGAGCGGTTTATCCGTTTCCGCCCGCGCCGGATTCTTTTTTCGTTCTCGCCAATGACGGACGCGGTTCAGCCGTCGAAGTCACGCCGATTGACACAATTTTAGTTCCGGGTCAGGGGTTGCCGTCGGAAGAAAATTTTGACATCAATGTTCGGACCGAAGAACACGAAGCACAGTTTATGAAAAGTGATTTTGTCCCGCAATATGTCCCAACGCATTTGAACATCAACACCCAATTGACCGAAGCCGAAGTCAAAGAACTGGCGAACCGTGAAGGTTGGCGGGTGCTGACCTGTAATCGTGACAAAGGGCTTTTTCAATTAATTGAGATTTGGATCGAAGACCGCTTTATGCTCGAAGTAATGACTCCTGAGCAGTGAGCAGTGAGCAGTGAGCAGTGAGCAGTGAGCGGTGAGCAGTGAGCAGTGAGCAGGGGAGTTTTTTATTTCTTATTACCAATCACTAATCACCAATCACTAATTACTATTCACTGCTCACTATTACCAATCACTAATTACCAAACCCTATTCACTATTCACTATTCACTATTCACTATTCCCTATTTACTTTTGAACTTTTTAGCCGACGCCAAATCGCTGACGCCTCTGTTTTGAAGATCGTCGAGCAAATTTATGAAAATTTTCGCGGTGGCGTGGGCATCATCGGATGCGCGGTGATGATTTTCAAGGTTGACGCTAAAATATTGGGCGACGGTGTTGAGTTTGTGATTTTCGATATCGGGAACCAGCTTGCGCGAGAGCTGAACGGTGCAAAGGTGCGGATTGGCTACCCGATAGCCATTATAAATCATTGAAATTTCGTGGTTTAGGAATCGCATATCAAAAGGCGCATTGTGCGCGACTAAAACCGAATCGCCAATGAAAGCCAAAAAATCCGAAGCAATTTCACCAAATTTCGGGGCTGTTCGAACCATCGCGTCCGAGATACCGGTTAACTGCGTGATAAAAAACGGAATCGGTGTCTCAGGATTGACCAAAGTCTGAAATTCGTCAACTATTTTACCGTTTTGCACCCGATATGCACCAATTTCGGTCACACGGCAGGGGGGACATTTGGCCCCGGTAGTTTCTAAATCAAAGACCACATAATCGGTTTCAAAGAGATTTCGCGCATCGTGATCAAGCGGGATCAACTCAACCATATCTTCGTTGAACATTAATCTGGGATCAGAATTGACCAGGTCCAGAACCAACATTTTGGCCAAATGCGGTTCGGCTTTACGGATTTTCATCACTCTGTCCACAATTCGGACTGCGGTTGCCCGTCCGCCAAAAGACTGCAAAAGCTCAATTGTGTCGTTGATTAAGATTGAATCCGAAATTAGATTTGGATAAGCGGTCATCTTGCATTATTCTATCTTGAAAAGTGAATTCTTCAAACTTAATGAATATTTTAGAACATTTTCGTGATACCAACGCGCTCCTCGAAGGGCATTTTATTCTTTCCAGCGGGCTTCA
This sequence comes from Acidobacteriota bacterium, assembly GCA_031413075.1. Classification (GTDB taxonomy): domain Bacteria; phylum Acidobacteriota; class Blastocatellia; order Pyrinomonadales; family Pyrinomonadaceae; genus JAIBCC01. Next base: position 19,834 of record JANOEF010000620.1, read on the forward strand.
TTCGCCTCAATATCTGCAATGCGCGCTGGCTTTGCAATATCCGATGGATGCGGATAAGTTTGGTCGGGCAATTGCTGAAAGGTTTCAGAATCAACCATTTGAAACGGTTGCCTCGCCGGCTATCGGCGGACTTATTATCGGTTACGCGGTTGCTCAAGCCTTAAACCTTCGTTTTATCTGGACTGAACGGCAATCCGGCATGATGACGGTTAGACGTGGTTTTTCGGTCAGGCCAAATGAGCGAATTTTAGTGGTTGAGGACGTCATCACCACCGGCGGCTCAACCCGTGAATGTATCGCAGCCTTGGAAAATCTCGGCGCAAAAGTAACCGCCGCGGCTTCGATCATTGATCGCTCAGGCGGAATTGCCGACGTCGGCGTTCCCCGCATTGCACTCGAAAGTTTATTCGTCCCAAGTTATAGACCCGAAGAATGTCCGATGTGCGCCCGCGGCGAAATTGCGGTCAAACCGGGAAGCAGAGTGAATTAAAAATTACGAATTACGAATTACGAATTTACGCGTACGAGTTGCGCCCTTTAGGCGCTAGTTGCCGGCGATTATTCAAAACCGCAGTAATTTTAAAAGTTTAATAACAGCGGAGGCTGAAAGTTGGTGAGCTATTTTTCGCGTACGAGTTGCGCTCTTTAGGCGCGAGTTGTTGGTGATTATTCAAAACTGAAGTAATTTTAACTGTCCAATAACAGCGAAAGCTGAAAGTTGGTGAACTATTTTCAAGTTTGGATGCGTAACTCAGACGTGATTTCATATTCGGCAATTTCACGCTTAAAAGCGTAACTCGTACACGTGTTAAGGGCTCGTTTTCTTCTTAAATTTTATGCGCCAAATTTGTTTTCTTTCGATGGACAATCTTGCCGGTTATGTGAGCGATGATGAGCTGGCGATTGAGCCTTTGCAAAAATTGGGTTGGAGGGTCAAAACTATTTCGTGGCGGGACCAAACGGTTGATTGGAATGATTTTACTACCGTCATTATTCGGACAACCTGGGATTATCAAAAATCGCCGGATGATTTTTTGCGGGTTTTGCGGCAAATTGAGGCTTCAACGGCCCAGTTGGAGAACTCTCTTAAAACGGTTGAATGGAATTTAAGCAAGCTTTATTTGCGTGAACTCGAAAGCCACGGGGTCAAAATCGTTCCGACAATTTGGGGAAACAAACGACCAACCGAAATTGATTTCGGGAACTGGCTTGAACATTTCGGCACGGACGAAATCATCGTCAAACCGATTGTCGGTGCAAATGCGGAATTCACTTATCGTCTGCAGGAATTTTCGCCCGAATTAGCTGAGATTTTCGAGAGTCGTAAATATATGGTTCAGCCGTTTATGCCGAAAATCGTCAGCGAAGGCGAATTTTCTCTCTTTTATTTCGGCGGTGTTTACAGCCATACTATTTTGAAAACACCGCCGCCGAAAGACTTTCGGGTGCAGGAAGAACATGGCGGAATCATCACCTCAGTGACGCCGTCAGCCAAATTATTAGAAACCGCTGAAATGGTTTTGAGGTTAATTGAGCCGGCTCCGCTCTATGTCCGGCTGGATTTTGTGCGGGACCAAGCAGACGATTTTTGTTTGATGGAACTCGAACTGATCGAACCTGCGCTATACTTGCGAATGGACAAAAATGCGCCGCGATTTTTGGCGGAAACGATTGATAAATGGCTGAATTAAAAAATGAAAATGCAGCGTTATTTTGGCGCAGATTTTGTCAGGAGAATGGGATAGATCCGGAGACTCCGTATCAGGTCTGGTTTTTCGGAAATGGTCAGGAAATGGCGATTGAACTGGCCGGTTTGGTTATCTCCGGCAAAAAGAAAGCGACCGCCAGTTTGGTGACGGTCAACCAGATGAAGCCCGAAATTGCGCCGATTAATGATGGTTACAGCGTCGTCACAGATTTGGCGGGCGAACCGTTGTGTGTTATTCAAACGACTGAAATCGCCCATTTGCCTTTTCTAGAGGTTGATGCAGAATTTGCTTTTGACGAAGGCGAGGGCGACCAGACGCTCGACGACTGGCAAGCAGGGCATTGGCGATATTTTACCCGTGAAGCGGCTGAACTCGGGATTGAGTTTAACGAACGATCACTGATTTGCTGCGAAAGATTCAGATTATTGTTTCCAAAAGCGTGAATTATAAACTTCTCATTCAATTTGACGGAACAGATTTTCACGGTTGGCAGGTGCAGGGCAAACTTCGCACGGTGCAGGGCGAACTCGAACGCGTTTTGACCCGGCTCAACGGAGCAGAACGGGTTTTTGTTCACGGTTCCGGGCGGACAGATGCGGGCGTGCATGCAGAAAATTTTGTCGCCAGCGCCGATCTGACCAGACCTTTTACGCCGGAAAGACTATTAAAAGCCATCAACGGAAATTTGGCGGCGGATGTCCGGGTTTTGCGGGTCGAAATAGTTGCTGATGATTTTCACGCCCGCTTTTCCGCGAGGGGTAAAACTTATCTCTACCGCGTAATTAATGCGTCGTTCATCTCGCCGTTCTGGTCACGTTTTGCGTTGCTCGAAACCCGTTCGCTCGACGTTCAGAAGATGAACGAGACGGCCCGGCTTTTTTTGGGAACACACGACTGGACAGCTTTTTCGGCGGCCAGTGCCGAGGTTAGTCACCGGGTTCGGACGATCACGGATTTTACGGTCGAGTCAAAATGGGATGCGCGGGCAAATGCGCCGATGGTTGAGTTCAAGATTTCGGGCAACGGTTTTTTACGCTATATGGTGCGCTCGATCGTCGGAACAATACTCGAAGTCGGGCGGGGCGAAAAAGATTCTGATACAATTCAGGAGGCGATTAAAAATGGCAATCGAAGTTTGGCCGGAATGACTTCGCCGGCCCACGGTTTGACGCTTTTGCGGGTGCATTACGAATGAGAGTTTTGAGTCCCGCGTTCACGCGGTTTTCCGCCAACGTCAAGAACCTGCTAAAGCAGGGACTCAAAACTCGTGGGCAAGATTTGTATATTGATTTTTAAGCCGAAGAACAAAAATGAAGATCTATCATATTGTATTGCCCGAAACCTGGGAAAAATTTAAGGACCTCGATTTTTACGAAGCGGAAAGTTTGCAGACCGAAGGCTTTATTCATTGCAGTTTTGCTGAGCAGATCGAGGGTGTTTTAGAGCGGTATTATCAAGGTGCAGAGCGGGTTTTGATTCTAACCGTTGAACCGGAAAAGCTGACTTCGAAACTGGTTAATGAGCCTTCGATCAATAACGAAATCTATCCGCATATTTACGGAAAGATCAACCGCCAGGCGATTACGGAAATTACCGGGAAAGATTTAGCCGCCAAATAACGCAAAACATCTCCGGGTTTATCCCGGGACGAATATCACAGATGCAGAGAAACTTTGCCGAAGTTGTCAAACCACATTCAAAAGAAGCCGATTTGCTGGCGGTGATCGATTTTGCGCGTTTGCCGCAACATGTGGCTGTAATTATGGACGGCAACGGACGATGGGCCAAACAACGCGGAAAACCTCGTATTTTCGGACATCGAGCCGGGGCTGAAAGCGTTCGCGCCTTGCTCGATACTAGCGTCAGGTTAGAACTGAAATCGCTCACGCTCTATGCTTTTTCGACTGAAAACTGGAAACGTCCGGCCGATGAAGTCGGGGCCTTGTTCAAAATGCTGGTTCATTATATTCGGCAGGAAATCGCCGAGGTCAACCGGCAAAACATTCGGTTTCAGGCGATCGGCCGAATCGAAGGGTTGGCCAAAGATGTCCAAAAAGAAATCGCCGAAGCCGAAGCGATGACAAAAAACAATAGCGGAACCAGTCTCAACGTGGCCTTAAATTACGGCGGTCGGGCCGAAATCGTTGATGCCTGTAAAAATGCGGTCAAAAATCTATTGCAAGAGGGTCGGACGATTGATGAATTAACCGAAGATGACATCAACCAAAATCTTTATACCAAAGGGCTTCCCGAAGTTGATTTATTGATTCGGACGAGTGGTGAATTTCGCATTTCCAATTTTTTGCTATGGCAACTGGCCTACAGTGAAATTTATGTGACACCGACCTTCTTTCCCGATTTTCGCCGCCAAGGTTTTTTCGAGGCAATTTTAGATTTTCAAAAACGTGACCGGCGATTTGGAGGAACTACATAAGTGGCGCATTGATTCATTTTTTTATTGATTAGGTCTTTCAAAAACTCGACTCGAAAACTCCCCTCCTGTGCTGAGGAGGGGTGGCGCGATAGCGACGGGGTGGTAGTCGCCTGTTTAATTTCTCAGTTGCTGAAGTTGAATCAACCACCCCAGCCCTCACGGGCTTTCCCCTCCTCGTCTGAGGAGGGGAGTTTTCGAGCGCAAACTTCCAATCGCCTAATCAGTTACTATTTTTTTATTGATTTGGATACTCAGTAGATCTAAATTTTGAAAAACAAAAGAAAAACTGTCCAAAGATGAACACAGATGATTTTTAAAGAAAAATCAATGAACAAATGAATCAATGATTCAATAACTAACATGAAGACTCGAATTTTAACTGCGCTGGTAGCACTTCCGATTTTGATTGCGTCCATCGTTTTGCCATCCTATTTTCCCCAAATAGTGGAATTACGATATATTTTCGTGACGCTGGCGGTACTTGCGCTGGGAGCCGGGCTTTTTGAATTTTATAGTCTGACAAAAAAATTAGAACATAAAGCTGATGCTTCGATCGGTTATCTCGGCGCGGGCGTTTTACTGGTCGCTTTTATCTTTGATGCGCCAGCTAAAGCTCCGGATCTGTTGATATTAACGATCTTGCTTTTTGTCATCGGGACACTTATCACGCAAACATTTCGGTTTCAAGCGGATTTTTCCAAGTTGCTGATGGGTGTCGGCGCAACCCTTACCGGCGTTTTTTATGTAATTTTTTTAGGCGGATTTTTGATTGCGATCAGGGTCGGATTTGAACCGGGGCTTTCTACCGATCTTCTCGGTTTCTTTTTCCTGGTGATCATGGGCGCCGATACCGGAGCTTATTTTTCCGGCAAGTTTTTGGGCAGTCATAAACTCGCCCCAAAAATTTCGCCGGGTAAAACGGTCGAAGGTTTGATTGGCGGAATCGTGGCCTCGCTTCTATTTGCTGTCCTGGCTCATTATTGGTTTTTCCCCGAACTGGATTTGAAATTTGCCCTTCCGCTCTCCGGAGTGATGGCGATGGTCAGCGTCCTCGGAGATTTAGCCGAAAGCGCGATGAAGCGAGGTTCTGACACTAAGGACGCGGCAAATATTTTGCCCGGACACGGCGGACTGTTGGATAGATTGGACAGTCTGCTCTTCAATGCGCCGATTCTGTATTACTTTGCCAGATTTTATTTTTAACCTCGGCAATTCTCGGATAAAAGTATATTTTCAAATTTTTGATAAATATCGACTAAAGCGTTGTGTTTATATACTTTACTGTCCATCAGATAATTCTCTTTGAGAAATAAATACCGCATAAAAAAAGAAAGTTGTTTAGCTGGGAGCCCTGCCTGCCCGCCTTCGCGCGAAGCGTCGAAGGCGGCGTTGCCGAATGTAAACTCAGCTTGATATTCAGTCTCATACCTTTTACCGTTATAAACTGTGCCAAAGAAAGTTGGTAAATTCAACGTGAAGAAGAGTTTAACTAACTGCTTACTGCTTACAGTTCACTGCTTACTGTTCACTGGTAACTGGTCTCAGCAGTTCCGCCTCATCGCTTCGCTTGAGGCGGGGCAGGCTGGCAGCCCGCGCTCCCGGCGAACACCATTTTTATTGACGGATTTATTTTTCAAAAAGCACAAGCAGAAGGCAATTTATAAAATCATTTTTCAAAACTGTCAGAACCATTGATACACAAAATGATTAAATAGCCGGCTCGGCCGTCTGACTTTCCACTGATCGTTGGGCATAACCAAAAAATCAAAACTGCGTAAGATTAGTTATCACTCATTTTCCTGCCGCCGGACTGCCGGTTTCGATCAGGCGAACCGTGTCGCGGGCAATCAAAAGCTCTTCGTTGGTCGGGATCACCCAGACTTTAACTCTCGACGAGTCGGTGCTGATAATGCCTTCATTTCCTTTTATTTGAGCCGCATTTCGTGTTTCGTCGATTTCAATCCCGCACCAATTCATTTGTTCGCAGATCATTGACCGGATCTTGGACGAATTTTCACCGATCCCGCCGCTGAAAATGATGGCGTCTGCTCCATTCATCAACGCCAGATAAGACCCGATATATTTGCGGATGCGATAACAAAAAATCTCGATCGCTAGTCTCGCCCGCCGATCGCCCGATTCGTCCGTCTCTGCCAACAATTCGCGCATATCGTTGGTCAAACCCGAAATTCCTAAAAGTCCCGACTGTTTGTTGAGCATCATTTCAATTTCGTGAATGCTCAAACCTTCCTTCGCGCTGATAAATTCGAGAATGGCCGGGTCAAGATCACCTGAACGGGTTCCCATCACTAAACCTTCAAGCGGTGTTAAACCCATCGAGGTATCGATCGAATGTCCGCCCCGGATGGCCGCCATCGAACAGCCGTTGCCGAGATGAAGCGTTATCACATTGACATCCGGGCGGGCAATGCCATTGATGTTTCGATAGCGGTAGGCGATGTAGCGGTGCGAAGTTCCGTGAAAACCGTAGCGGCGAACCTTATGCCGACGATAAAACTGATAGGGAATCGCGTAAAGATAAGACTTTTCCGGTAAAGTCTGGTGAAAAGCCGTATCAAAAACGGCCGCCTGGGCGATTGCTTTTCCGAATATTTCCCGGGCCGCCGTGATACCTTGAATATTGGCCGGATTATGCAGCGGTGCCAGTTCGATACAATCTGAGATACCGCGCAACACGTCGTCATCTATCAAAACCGATTGTTTGAATTTTTCACCGCCGTGAACTACGCGATGTCCGATGGCTTGAATATCCGCCAGACTGTTGACTCCTGCGATGGCCCCACTTTCGGAAATCCAACGCAGGACAGTTTCGAGCGCCGACCGAATGTCTCTGATCGGTGCGGCCGAAAGCTGTGTTTCTTTTCCGCTGGCCGAAAAAGTGATAACGGCAGCCCCGCCGATTCTCTCGATTTGTCCCTCAGCCAGACGGTGATCGGCATTTCGTGAAATTTGTTCGAGATCGGTGGAAATTATTTGAAACTTGAGCGATGAACTTCCGCAATTTAGGACTAAAACATTCATTTGATTCTCCCAACTCTACTTTATCGTTTTGTTGAGGGTCTTGTGAAACGGTGAGACGATGTTCTGCTAAAGCCACGCAACCGCCAGCGAAGCGCGACGCTTGCTTGCCGTCTGAAGACGAGACTCTTGAATGGGGATTGTTTTTTAAGTTGAAAACTATCCAACTTTGGCGGGCGCAAAGCAACCCTTCCGGACCTGAAATCTGTTTTAACTGGTCTTTTTAAAATTTAACTTGAGCAAAAGTAGAGATTTATCACCCAACTAAATCAAAATGACAGGTTGGGAAGGGCAGTTCTACTCCCGCTAACTGATAAATTTCTAAGTTAAAAAAACAATCCCCATCTAAAGACGGGACTCTAAAAAGCAGGTCAGCAAAAGTTTTACGACATTTTGAAAATCAAGAAAAGTTGGCAAATATCTGATTAACTTAGGTTTTTGGGTTTTCTTCATTGTTCATTGTTAATTGTTAATTGTGCATTGGTGCTTACTTTAGCAAAAAGCCGCAAACTGCAACTACAATCATGAGAATGGCGAGAGTTAGATTGCTATGAATTTTCTCGGCAATGCTCATGGTGAATTGTTAAT
>JANOEF010000621.1:0-1530 GCA_031413075.1 Acidobacteriota bacterium
ATTTTGTGGTCGAAAAGCACGAAATTACCGATACTGAACGTCCGAAAACCCAAGTTATGATGAACGTCGGCGACCCTGATCACGCATTTTCCGTTTCGCGTCTGCCAAATGATGGGGTTGGACTGGCGCGGCTCGAATTCATCATCAACAATCATATCGGCATTCACCCGATGGCCCTGGTCAATTATCCGAATCTCAAAAACCCCAAGGAACGCGATGAAATTGCCCGGCGAATCGGTGAAGAAGACCCGAAAGAATTTTTTGTCCGTTCACTCGCCGAAGGTATTGCCCGAATTGCGGCGGCATTTTATCCAAAACCCGTCATTGTTAGAATGTCAGACTTTAAGTCGAATGAATACGCCCGTTTGATTGGTGGAAATCAGTTTGAACCAATCGAAGAAAATCCGATGTTGGGCTTTCGCGGGGCTTCGCGCTACTACGATGACCGTTACAAAGCGGGTTTCAAATTAGAATGTCAGGCGCTTTTCAGAGTCCGTGAAGATATGGGTTTAACCAATGTCAAAGCGATGATCCCGTTTTGCCGAACGGTTGAAGAAGGCGAAAAAGTTATCGCGCTGATGGCGGAATACGGCTTGAAACAGGGCGAAAATGATTTGGAAATTTACGCGATGTGCGAACTCCCGGCAAACGTCGTTTTTGCCGATGAGTTTTTGCAGGTTTTTGACGGTTATTCTATCGGCTCAAACGATTTAACCCAATTGGCACTCGGACTTGACCGCGATTCGGAAATGGTCGCCCATCTCTTTGATGAGCGAAACGGAGCGGTTCAGAAAATGGTCGGAATGGCAATCGAAGCCGCCATCCGCAACGGCAAAAAAATCGGTATCTGCGGACAAGCTCCTTCGGATTATCCCGAATTTGCCCAGTTTTTGGTCGAAAAAGGCATCAATTCAATTTCGCTCAATCCTGATACGGTGATTGCGACGACTCACTCTATTTTGGAAAAGGAAAAGGCGTTGACGAAATCGGCGAAGAAATAAGTAAAATTATCCACAGAGGAACGCGAAGTTTTCACCAAGTAAATCTTGCCTAAAAACCTTTGTATTTTCGTTGTGAATCTTCGTGGATTATTGTTTTCTCGATGATTTGATGCTTTATTCCGCACTTAGCCAAACCTGAACGATTCTAATTGCCAGAGCAAGCAAACCGAGTAAAAAAAATAGATATTCCAAAAACAAAAAGATTTTGAGCAACAAAATATCGGTTTTTCCTTCTAAAGCGAATCGGCGGACGCAAACGGAAACAATCAACAAAACAACGCTAGCAGCAATGATTGAAGCTAAAAAAAGAAACCAACTGAGATATAAAATTCCCGGAGGTTTAGGAATTCCCGTCAGCTTTGTCCAAAGTCCGGTGCAGATTGCCAGCTCCAGCGTAATCAGCCATTTGCTCCAGTCCTGAAGCAATTTGTATGATTCGACCATTGCCAAAATGCGTTCAAAGTTCCAGGATTCTTTCATTGATTTCTCCGACCGGAATTTAATCAAGCAAAACCGGTTTTCATTCCGC
>JANOEF010000622.1:0-1777 GCA_031413075.1 Acidobacteriota bacterium
AAAGCCCGGAACATCCTCAAAAGTTATGATGGGAAGATTAAAGCAGTCACAAAAACGAACAAAACGAGCCGCTTTGACGGACGCGTCAATGTCTAAAACACCGGCCAAAAATGCAGGCTGGTTAGCAACAATGCCAACCGAAAAACCACCTAATCGAGCAAAACCAATCACAATATTAGGAGCAAAATGTTCCTGAATTTCAAAGAAATAACCTTCGTCAACCACAGTGTGGATAATGTCCCGTATATCATAGGGTTGATTGGACGACTCAGGAACAATTCTATTTAATTTTTCGTCAGCTCGTTCGGAAGGGTCAGCTGTTGCGACAAACGGCGGATTTTCGAGGTTATTTGATGGAATAAAAGAAAGCAATTCCCGCGTTAGCCTTAAACAGTGCTGATCGTCGTCGGCCGCAAAATGCGCCACACCGGATTTTACATTGTGAGTCATCGCGCCGCCGAGCTCATCTTTCGTCACATCCTCGTGCGTCACGGTTTTTATGACGTCTGGTCCCGTGATAAACATATATGAAGTGTCTTTGACCATTACATTAAAATCGGTAATGGCCGGTGAATAGACCGCTCCACCGGCGCAAGGACCCATAATACAAGAGATTTGGGGGATAACCCCGCTGGCTAGGGTGTTGCGAAGAAAAATGTCAGCATACCCACCTAAACTAACCACCCCTTCTTGGATTCTTGCACCGCCGGAATCGTTTAGGCCGATGACAGGAACCCCGACCTTCATTGCTAAATCCATTATTTTACAAATCTTTTGAGCATAGGTTTCGCTGAGTGAACCACCGAAAACAGTAAAGTCCTGGGCAAAGACGAAGACCTCGCGGCCGTTAACTAAGCCGTGTCCGGTAATTACTCCATCCCCCAGAAACATCTGTTCTTCCATACCAAAATCAGTGGAGCGATGCACCACAAATTTATCGAATTCTTCAAAGGTTCCGTCATCGATGAAAAATTCAATTCGTTCACGGGCGGTCATTTTACCTTGAGAATGGTGTTTTTCAATTCGTTTTAATCCACCGCCAAGTTCGGCTAGTCGGGATTTTTCTTCTAAAAGTTCTAATTTGTTCATAAATTGTGGTTTTGGACGCATTGTATGATTTTACTGAGTTTATGATATTTTTACAAAGGGATTTATTGGCTAAATCGGAAAGATAGTTAAACTCGGTTGAGATCAGAGACTCGGGTGATAAGGCATTGTTTGTTTTGAATAGATGCTTTGAAACTGAAAAACGACTTCATTTTTAACAAATTAAATGAACGGGATTTTGGATAAGAATTCGAGTTGAATGGGCGGAAAGCACTAAATTATTTTTGGAAAGATATGAGTCAAAAAAATAAATCTGTGGTAAACCTCAGAGATTGAAACGTGACTTTTAAGGCTCCTTTATATTTGCCGATTGACCGCTTACTAGTTGTTCTGTCCAGCTACTTAAATCAAACTGTCAAAATATCATTAAGTGCCCTATTTATTTATAGAACCTGTTGGCAATTTAATAGCAACAGTTGGAGATAAAAATTTAAGAAATTAAAACCCAAATTGCCCGCGGAAAAACGCAGAATACACAGAAACAAGCCAAAAGCATGAAAATTTCTACGAATCTGTAAAAATAAATTCTACCTTTCCTGGTCTTTCCGCGTGATCGGCGGGCAATTTTCTTTCTTCTTTCTTTAGAGTCTGTTTAAATTTAGAAAATTATTCCTTTTTGTCGCCGAAGGTGACTAATTTAATAGCGTCCGTGAATCCCGACGTGAGATAA
>JANOEF010000623.1:0-4063 GCA_031413075.1 Acidobacteriota bacterium
TAACCGAGATAGGTGTAAGCGTATTCATTTTTGGGTTCGAGTAAGATGGCTTTTTCAAAATCCACTATTGCTTCGTGGTAAAACTCAAATTCAAGCAAAAGTTTGCCACGCGAATTGTAATATGAAGAATTTTTGGGTTCAATTTCGATAGCGCTATTAAAATCTGCCAACGCTTTCTGAGCATTATCAGCGGCTGGTTTGTTAAAAATTTCAGTTTCTTTAATTTTCAAAGCAATTTCCGTAAACGTTAAACCACGATAATTCAGGAACTTAGCATTTTTCGGCTCAAGTTTTAAGACTGCCTCAAAATCAGGTAAGGCAAGTTCGGGCTTGGCTATCATAAAATTGATAGTTCCGCGCTCACCCAACGCCGCCATGTAATTTGGATAAATTTTTATCGCTTCGGTGTAAGCATCAATCGCGTCTTGAATATCCAGATTTTTCCAGTGCGCTTGGCCTTTTTTGAAAAACTCAACCGCTTGGGCTGGAATTTCAACTTGCGCTTTCGGCCCGTTTTGAGTTGGTGTCAAAACTGTTTTCGGTTGTGCTTTTGTTGTTTTTGCCTTTGTTTTCGGACTTGGTTTCACAGTTTGGGCAAAAATTACGGTTGTTGAAAGAAAAGCTAAAACTATGCTCAAAATAATGATTTCGTTAATTTTGATTGATCTTTTCATAAAGTTTGAAAATCCTCGCAATTATATTCGCAGGATTGTTAATAAAAAAAGGTCAGCAATTTTTGCTTTTTTTTTTCTTTTAAGGCGAAAACTCAAAAAAAACATCTACCTGACACGCTTAATTTTTTTCGCATTGGAACCGGTCGCCGTCCAATTTGGACATCCCCAATCTGAATAAGTCGAAGTAATCACAAAGCCGCGCGGGACTTCAGAAATTGAGCAGATAGTTTGTTCGTCTTTCGGGCGGATAATCGTATAGGCGTTATTTCCGGTGGCCGTCCAATTCGGACAATTCCATTCGGCAGAGGCCCCGGTGATGACAAAACCGCGCGGAATCTTTTGCTCGCGGCAAACTTTAGTCGGCTCCGTCGGCTTCGGACGTTTAATGGTGTAGCTATTTTTTCCGGTAGCTGTCCAATTTGGACAATTCCACTCGCTGTTCGCCGCAATGATCAAATAGCCGCGTGGTATTTCCTGATTCGCACAAATTTGTAAGGGCTTATAATCTTTCTCAGGTCTGACGGCAAAATCATCATCGTCCTCGTCAATTCTTTCGGTTTCGCCAAAATCCCGCTCCCGGAGATAAATTACCCGGGGCTGGGCATCCGGATAGTAAAGCGAAAGTGCATTGTCGCGTTCGTCCGTAATAAGCCATGGCTCCGAAAGATAGGTTTCAAAAACATGGCTCTGTTTCGGCGCCAGGGTGACTGAAAATTTTCGCCGGCCCTGTTCATCCAGCCAATAAACTTTGATTGTTTTATTGCTTTCATTGCGAAACTCGATCGTGGTTTTGTAATTATTGATGACTGTTCGCGCCGCCTTTGACTTTTCGGCCTCGTGTAATCTTTGGGCTGAAACCAAGCCCGTCGGCAAAAAAAACAGGATACTAAAAAAGATTATTTTTTCAATCTGGACAAAAACCTTCATCTTAAACTCCTCGGGAAACTAAGCACCAACGAACAATGGAAAGTGGACAATAAAAATATACCAAAACCGAAGCTACTCAATTATTTGCCAGCATTTCTTTATTTTCAACCTGTCGAAAAACTTTTGCTTCCCTATTTAATTCTTTCTAAATTTTGTTGTCTCCGGTAATAAAAAAGGGGCAGTTTTTTGCCCGTCTGAATAAGATGCTGACTTTCTTGTTTGGTTAAAAAAAAACTTGCGTCAAATTTGTTCACAAAAATCTCAAAAAATCATTTACTGCGTTTCAAATCTTGTTTATCGGGAAAAGTCCAACTACCTTTTCTTTTGCTGTTCAGCACCCGCCAATAAAGTTTGTTTCCGCTGACTGTAATTTTAACAGTTCCCGTATTTCCCCAATCATCTGCGATTTTGGCAGTCAAACTGTTGCCGACAATTTTAGCTGATTTGATTTCACATTCATACAAATGCGGAATAAAACCGCTGGCAGTTCCGCTCACTTTGCCGTTTTTTGATTTTAATTCGACCACAAATCCTTTGCTGGCTTCCTGATCCCACCAAAATTCCCATTGTCCGGTAAATTTTGCTTTTTGGGCTAATGCAACATTGGTGAAGATGAATAAAGTAAAAATGATTAGGGCAATTTTTCTCATAAGTTTTCCTCTCAAAAATAAAAAATGCGATTTATTGTCGCTCACTATAAATCGCAAAACTTTTTAGTAAAACGGTTCAAATTATTTTTTATTTTCTTTCAAGACTCGTTCAAGTTTTTCTCAGCTTCGGCGATGACCTCATTTTCCTCTCTCGTTTCCGCTTCGGATTCTTCATCTTTTTTGTCAATCATTTTCGGCGAGGGTTAGAAAAGGTCATTTGTTACGCTTTCAGCCTGATTTTTCAACATATATTCGGTAGCAGCCTGCTCTAAGGCTTTATTGAAATAAAATAATTGTCAATAATCCAAGTTTTTTCATAGAAATTTACCTCTCTGAAACTAATCGCAAAACTTTTAATCCAAAAGGCTCAATTTTTCTTTTCTCGATCTGAAAAATTGAAATCCAATTTGTTTTCAACAGGAATTTTAGCGGATGATGGATGGAGTAAAAATGGGTTTTTCTTGATTGTCCATTGTTAATTGGTGCTTATCTTCTTTACCAGATCACCTTTTCGGATAGTTCCCGCCTGAATGACTTTGGCGTTGATTCCGCGCAAATGAAGTTCTTTGCCGACCGGAGAATTAACAAATTTCATAGCCTCTAAACCAAACCGCTCAACGAATTTTTTGCAGCCCGTATGAGGCTGGGCCGTTACTTCGATAATTGCCGAGCCAAGCGAAAGCTGCGTTCCGGGCGGAAGATTTTCATCGGTCAAACTTAAATCTATATACAGCTGATCGCCGGCTAACGGCCAGCGACGTTCCTCTTGTGCCAACAGTGCAATCACCCGCGCATTCATAATATTTAGCTGCATATCAGGATGCGGCGAACCATCACCGGTGCGCGAGCTACCGCGAATACTCCAGCTATCGCCGGCCAACCCGACGGTCGGGTCGAGTTCGCCAACCTCCAGCACCTCGCGTTCATCGACTTTTGGACGGCGAACGATCAACTGTAAAACGCCGTTATCGGTCGGCGACTGACAAATTTCGGCTAAACCTGCTTCGATCTCCTCTGTAGTTAAATGTTTCATAATTTCTCTCCGATATTTTACCGAAAACAAACTTCAATCCAAAATCCAAAGTCTAAAAATTGAAATGCGTCTCCGATTTTTGCAAAACGAAAACGCATTTGGGGCTAGTCAGACTAAAATCAAAAAACAGGTTAGTTATTTTCCTAGACTGCACATATTTATTTACCTTACAAATTCACCGTCACAATGACAAAACCAGCCGCAATCCTTTATCAATTTGTTCCATTTTGCGTTCGGAAAGCGTTTCAACATATTCAATTAAAAGGGTTTCGTCAATCGTAAAAACTTGGGTGACATTGACGACAGAATCTTTGGGCAACCCGCTTTGCTGTTTTTTTAAGAGAACATTTCCGTTTATTTCTGCCCGGATAATACTGGTCGTAATCAGTGCGACAATAACAGTTCTCAGATTAGTCCGATTAAAAATATCTGATTGAACAACAACTACCGGACGACGATAGCCGGGCGACGAGCCAATCGGTTCAGGCAAATTTGACCACCAAATTTCGCCTCGATTTATTACCATTCGTCTTTTGGTAAGGAAAGCATCGCCATTTTAAACAATGCAGGATCAACTGATGTATCAACTTTTTCACAAACTCGATTAATATTTTTGATTATTTCTTCCTCATTGTATTCTTCGGCTAATTTTTCCACCCCCATAGAAAAGATTTTGCTTCGAGAAACTTTCAATTTTTTGGCAAGTTTATCGCTTAATTCAAATATTTCGTTTGGAACTGAAATTGCAGTTTTCATAATTTGGAGTATAACCCAAGTAT
>JANOEF010000624.1:0-2584 GCA_031413075.1 Acidobacteriota bacterium
TGCGGAAAGAGTAAAGCAAACTCGACCGCAAAAACTGATGGAAGCAGTAACAGAAAATCCAAACATTCGGACTGAGTTTGAGATTTTTTATATAGCCTTGAATTTCTTTTCTGTTATCTTCAATCTTTTTACTCGTTTCAATTTTGCTCCACCATTTTTCAAATGTGGGGAAAGCGGGTTTAATAACTTTGTCATAAACTTTACTATTCCATCTATTCGGAGCAAAAAGAGCATAATTAAGGCTTTGGTGATAAATGACAAGCGGCAACTGATATTTTTCGATATTGGTTGAAAGGTCGCATAAAACTTCAAAACGGTCGCAATCGTGCGAAAAATCCCAACTCGGCTGATTTTTTTCGGTTGCGCTGATTGGAAGTTGAATCTCGGACATTACTTTTTCCTGATCTTTACTCTCCGCTTTGCTGTAACAATTTCGCCACCAACCCCGTCCAGCCGGTTTGATGACTGGCTCCGATGCCTGACCCATTGTCACCGTGAAAGTATTCGTAAAATAAAATGTAATCTTTCCAGAACTCATCGGTTTGAAAGATCTCTACATTTCCGTTGAAAGGGCGATGGCCTTCCTCGTCCTGTAAAAATATGTGCGACAGACGGCGCGACAATTCCTGGGAAATTTCCCACAGATTCAACATTTTTTCCGAACCGGTCGGGAATTCGATCTTAAAATCATCACCGTAATACCAGTGAAATTTTTGCAGAGATTCGATCAGCAAATAGTTGACCGGAAACCAAATGGGGCCGCGCCAGTTGGAATTTCCGCCGAAGAGACCGCTTTTTGATTCGGCCGGTTCATATTCGACCCGATATTCTTTGCCGTCAACTTCTAAAAAATACGGATTTAGTTTATGCCAGCGTGAAAGAGCACGAATTCCGTAATCCGACAAAAATTCGTTCTCTGAGAGCATTACTTGCAGCACCCGTTTCAGCTTTTCCCGATTAACCAGTGCAAAAAGCCTCCTGTTCTCATCCCCTTCTGCTTCCATGTCCGCGATTCGGTTGCAGAGGTCCGGACGGTTCTGTAAAAACCAGTCCATTCGTTTTTTGAAATCAGGCAGAGATTCGAGCAAATCCTGGTCGAGCGTTTCGACCGCAAAGAGCGGAATCAGTCCGACCATTGAACGAACCTTGAGCGGAAATCCGTCGCCATCGGGCAGGCGCAAAATGTCGTAATAAAATCCATCGCGTTCGCTCCATAACTCGGTATGCTCATCGCCAATATTGTTCATCGCATCGGAAATATAGACGAAATGTTCAAAGAACTTGCTTGCCACATCTTCATAAGCCTGATTGGTTTTGGCTAATTCCAACGAGATGGCCAATAAATTCAACGAATACATCGCCATCCACGAAGTTCCGTCCGATTGTTCGATAAATCCGCCGGTTGGAAGCGGGGCGCTGCGGTCAAAAATACCGATGTTGTCGAGTCCTAAAAAACCGCCTTCAAAGACGTTGTTATCCTCTTCATCCTTACGATTGACCCACCAGGTAAAATTTAAAAGCAGTTTATGAAAAACTTTTTCGAGAAATTCTGTATCGCCCCGGCCGTGTCGTTTGGCATCAATTTGATAAACCCTGAGAGCCGCCCAGGCGTGAACCGGCGGATTAACGTCTTCGAACTTCCACTCATAGGCGGGAATCTGTCCGTTCGGGTGCATATACCATTCGCGGAGCATCAAAATTAATTGGTCTTTGGCAAACTCGGCATCCACCAGTGCTAACGGAATACAATGAAACGCTAAATCCCAGGCCGCATACCACGGATATTCCCATTTATCGGGCATCGAAATTACATCGTCGTTATACAAATGCTGCCAGGTTGAATTACGTCCAATTTGCCGGATGGGAGGGGGCGCCGGTTGCGCCGGATCGCCTTCGAGCCAGTCTTTGACGACATAATGATAAAATTGTTTTGACCATAACAATCCGGCCAATGATTGGCGCATGACGTTTTTGGCATCGTCAGAAAGTTTTTCGGGAATAATATCGGCATAAAACTCATCGGCTTCGGCGATTCTCAAAGCAAAAACAGCCTCGCAATCGAAGATGAATTCCTCGGGTGAATCAAATTTTTGTCTTTCGGCATTTTCCTGACTGCTGAGGCGTAAATATATCGTTTCAGATGAATTTGCGTCAATATTAAAAACGTAATGGGCGGCGGCTTTGGTGCCGGTTTGGGCAGGATTAACGGCGGATTGTTGACCGTGAACGACAAAATCATTAATTCCGTCTTTCGCATAACCCGAAACATTTTTTGCCCGATAGAGTTTTTCGAGATTGGTTTCGTTTTCGGTAAAAAGCAGTTGCGAAGAGCCTTCGCAGACGAGTTGCCAATCACCGCGAAGTTCTTCTTTTAGTTGAATTACGGAAAGATTTTCAATGTCAATCTCGGCTTGTTGCAGAATCGGTTTTTCTATCGTTTCATTCCAACTCCAAGTATTGCGAAACCAAATGGTCGGCAAAATATGAAGCGGAGCGGCAACGTCAGCGCGATTATGCGCCGTAATTTTGATACAAATATCTTCACAGTCAGCTTTGGCATATTCGACAAAAATATCGAAATATT
>JANOEF010000625.1:0-11755 GCA_031413075.1 Acidobacteriota bacterium
GGCAAAAAATGAGTAATTCTTGTGAGAGTTGAGTGTTGCCTGACTTGAGCGGGGGCAGAGCCACCCTTCCTCACCTATCATTTGTGTGAGCTGGTCCTTTGCCTCTTTTACTTGAGTTCAAGCTGAAGATTGACCACTCAACTAAAAGAAATTGGCAGTCGGGAAGAGTTGTTCTACGCCCGCTTTTCTCAGGTTGAGTCACACTTTTAATTACACCCATTTGATTCTCTCACCGATCTGACATTTGAAACTTTTAGAAAACGGGTGTATCATCCAATCTTTTTGAAAATTTGTTTGCCGAATTGCTTTTTTAAGCAAACGGGGGAACCAACTTTTTGGGGCGAAGCAATTTTTGCTGAACACTTCCATGTTCAAGCCCGACAGCTAACCTCGTAGGCATCTTGGAAGAACAATTTTTGTTGAACCTGTTAAAGAAACATCAGATATTTTCTGGTGTTTCTTTTTCACTTTTAAAGCTATGAGTGCAACCGGAAAAATAAATAAATCGAACTCAATCAAAAAATGGCTTACCGAAGGTGTGAATGAAATAGAGGCTCCACCTGCAGTTGAACATAGACACGTCCAACACGCCTGGTGGAAAGTCATGTGTTTAACCGGAGTTGACTATTTCTCAACCCTTGGTTATCAGCCCGGAATTGCTTTTTTGGCAGCCGGAGCTCTGTCCCCGATCGCAACTTTGGTTCTTATTCTTTTAACTCTCTTTGGAGCCTTGCCGATTTATAATCAAGTGGCTCGCGAAAGTCCACACGGAGAAGGCTCAATTTCGATGCTTGAAGTATTGCTTTCGCGTTGGAAAGGAAAACTTTTTGTCTTAATTTTGCTCGGTTTTGTGGCCACGGATTTTGTCATTACCATTACTTTATCGGCGGCGGACGCCACTGCTCACATTCTCGAAAATCATTATGTCCAGGAGAATTTAACATTTCTCGAAAGACACCCGGTATGGGTGACAATGGCCCTGATCGCAATTTTGGGGACAGTTTTTCTGAAAGGATTCAAAGAGGCGATTGGGATTGCGATAGTCTTGGTCGGGATCTATTTATTACTCAATATCATTGTTGTGACAGCCGGTTTGTTCGAGATTTTTGCGAACCCCGAGTTGTTAACAAATTGGCAAACCGCAATTTTCACTCACAAAACTCCGAGTGGTAATTTAGAAACCAGAAGTATTGTTTATGTCATCGGAATTTCGCTCCTGGTGTTTCCAAAACTGGCGCTGGGTTTGTCCGGCTTTGAAACCGGGGTGGCGGTCATGCCCCTCATCAAAAGTCCCAATAAAATCGCAAATACCAGAAAATTATTGGCGACGGCTGCTCTGATTATGAGTTTTATGCTCATTTCCAGCAGTTTTATTACAACTATCCTCATCCCCCAGGCAGAGTTTTGTCCGCAAATAAGCTGTCAAGACAGTGCCCATTTGCCGGAATTACCTGAATACTGCGTTTGCGGCACCAAAAGAGGTGAAGCAAATGGACGTGCTTTAGCCTATCTGGCACATGCTAAATTTGGTGAGATTTTTGGCACGGTTTATGATCTTTCGACCGTTTTAATTCTTTGGTTTGCCGGAGCCAGTGCGATGGCCGGATTATTGAATATTGTGCCTCGATATTTGCCTCGGTATGGGATGGCT
The DNA here is from genome assembly GCA_031413075.1 of Acidobacteriota bacterium. Taxonomy (GTDB): domain Bacteria; phylum Acidobacteriota; class Blastocatellia; order Pyrinomonadales; family Pyrinomonadaceae; genus JAIBCC01. Next base: position 1,652 of record JANOEF010000625.1, read on the forward strand.
CCGAACTGGACAAAAGCGACCCGTCCATTGGTTTTAGTTTTCACTTTTATTTGTTTTATAGTGACCTATGTTTTTCGGGCCAGTGTTGAAGCACAAGGCGGGGCATATGCGACCGGTGTGTTAGTCCTCATGTCCTCAGCTGCAATTGCAGTTACCATTTCAGCTTCGCGAAGAAAAAACCGTTGGACTTGGGCATTTGGGCTAATTTCTATCGTTTTCATTTACACGACGATTACGAATATGATCGAGCGACCCGATGGAATAAAAATCGCTTCATTGTTTATTCTCGGAATCATCGTTATCTCTTTTATTTCGCGGGTTATCCGCACAACAGAACTGAGAATCAATCACATCGAATATGATCTGGAAGCTCAAAAAATAATCCGTGATATTTCAGACGGTGAAATTCGGGTGGTGGCTAACAGACGAGACACCGGAGATGTCGCAGAATATCGTTTTAAGGAACACGAAAAAAGAGTTGATAATCATATCCCCTCCAATGACCCGATTGTATTTTATGAGATTGATTTAGGTGATACTTCTGAATTTGCCGGAAAATTAAAAATTCAAGGTGTAGATTTAGAGGGATACAAGATATTAAGAACCAAATCAGGTGCGGTTCCCAATGCCATTGCAGCACTATTAATTGATTTACGCGACAAAACCGGAAAGATTCCTCATGCCTATTTTGGCTGGACTGAGGGGAATCCGATCAAGTATTTGTTCAGATACATTATTTTTGGTGAAGGAGATACAGCACCCGTCACCCGCGAAATTTTGCGTCAGGCAGAAGATGACCCGGAACGTCGCCCAAATATTCATGTCGGGGGGTAATTAGAGCCGTTTTCGGAAACTAAGGCAGGGTTCATGGCTAAATAACAGGATCTGCAATATACCGGGCGGCCTTGGGAAGGATAAAAAGGGACGGTCGTTTGACTGGTACATCTGGCACAATTGACAATAACTTCGATTCTTTGTTTAATTCCGGTGGTCTGGGCAGCGGCAATCGCAGCTAATCTTTCATTTTTGGCTTGTTTGCAAGGCTTACACCGTTTTGGAGGGTTTTTAAGTCCTTTGTCGTGAAAAAACTGTTGTTCACCACCTGTCCAAATAAAATCGGTCCCACAATCAATGCAGGGCAATTGTAGATCCTGAAATTCTATCGAGGGCAGGATTTCGCGGCTGGCAGTTTCAAATTGTGACATGGTTTGTCCCTTCCCTGGTAAAATGTCCGGCTCCCCTGACCGATTGAGTGTGAAAACATTTTGAAGTTTTGGTGAATTTCAAGTAAATGTTACAATTCTTGAAATTATAACTTACAAGTCGAAGTGTCAAGCATAAAAACAAATATGAAACTTTTAGTGGTTGGTTCGGGTGGTCGGGAACACGCAATTTGTTGGTCATTGGCCAAAAACAAAAGGGTGAAAAAAATCTATTGCGCCAATGGAAATGCCGGAATTGGCGCAATCGCCGAATGCGTCAATATTTCACCGGTTGAGATTGGGAAATTAGCCGATTTTGCTGAACATAATTCGATAGATTTCACTTTTGTGGGTGGTGAAACTTCTTTGGCTCTGGGGATTGTTGACGAATTTGAAATGCGGGGACTGAAAGTCATCGGTGTTTCAAAACAAGCCGCGCGGCTAGAAGCCTCGAAAGCCTTTGCTAAGGATTTTATGTCAAGGAATCATATTCCGACGGCACATTATAAAGTTGCGCATTCGATTGCCGAAGCTGAACTGTTTTTAACAGAATTTGGTGAAAATGTCGTAGTCAAAGCCGATGGATTGGCCGCCGGGAAGGGGGTTGTGGTTTGCGAAAATCGAACCGCGGCGATTGCGGCCATCAACCATTTGGAGAATATAGTTGGGGCCGGTGCCATGTCGCAAATTGTTCTGGAAGAAAGATTAATGGGTCATGAAATTTCGCTCTTAGCTTTTTGTGACGGTAACAGTTTTGCTTTGATGCCGCCGGTGCGTGACCATAAACGTATCGGAGAAGGAGAGACCGGGGCCAATACCGGCGGAATGGGAACATTTTCCGATGATAATCTGTTGACCGCTGAGCAACTCGACAAAATTATTTTAGAAATTATTAAACCAACTCTCAAGGGGTGCGAAAAGGAAGGTTTTCCACTGCGAGGAATCTTATTTTTAGGCTTGATGATGACCGCTGACGGAGCTAAAGTTTTGGAATATAATATCCGTTTTGGTGATCCTGAAACCCAGTCGATTTTGGTCAGACTAGAGACTGATTTAGTTGAAATTTGTGAAGCAATGTTAAGTCAAACTCTCGATAAGATTCAAATTAGATGGAAAAAGGGAAGTTCGGCTTGTGTAGTTTTAGCTTCGGAAAATTATCCTGATCAGCCAAAGCTCGGTGATAAAATTTCAGGTTTGGAAAATGTTGTGAAGGCCGTCATTTTTCACGCCGGAACTTCGGCGGATGAAGATCGAGGTTTTATGACTGCGGGCGGACGGGTCTTAGGGGTAACTGCGACGGGCGCGAATTTAGAAGCGGCATTAACCGGGGCCTATCAGGCAGTGAGCGAAATCAGTTGGGCCGGGATGCAATTTAGAAAGGACATCGGTAAATCATTATGAACGAACATCAACCGCGAAACTACAAATATTATGACTTGATTATGGGGGCCTTTGTCGCCGTTTTGTTATGCTCGAACCTGATTGGTGTCCATAAAGTTTCTTCAGTAAATTTACCTTTTTACGGTGAATATATTTATGGGGCCGGAGTTTTATTTTTCCCCATCAGTTATTTGTTTGGCGATATTTTAACTGAAGTTTATGGTTATGCCCGCTCCAGAAAAGTGATCTGGGCCGGATTTGGCGCCCTCATCTTTGCGTCTTTCATGGCGTTTTTTGTGACTAATCTGCCATCTGCGCCAACCATGGATGCTGAGCGCCAAAAAGCTATCGAAATGATTTTTGGCAGCACCCCACGCATTGTTTTAGCCTCGCTGACGGCATTTTGGCTCGGTGAATTTGTTAATTCCTTTGTCCTGGCCAAAATAAAATTGTGGATGAGCGGAAAATTACTGTTTGTTCGAACCATCGCCTCGACAATATTTGGCGAGATTGCCGATTCATTGATTTTTTACCCGATTGCTTTTTACGGAATATGGTCAAACGAACAACTTATCAGTGTCATGATTGGTAATTATTTCATCAAAGTTTTGTGGGAAGTATTGGCCACCCCGTTCACCTATTTGATCGTCGGATTTTTGAAAAAAGCCGAGCACGAAGATTATTACGATCAAGATACTGACTTTAACCCGTTTAGTTTGGAAACTTAGCCATCGGAAAATGGATAATTGAAAAAGTGCGACCAATAAATTATCCATTCTCAATTTTCCCTGATGAAATTAACCAGAAACACTCCGATCATCAACTTTCACGAAGCTAAAATCGCCAATTTGTCTCAAGCAATGGCTCGAAAATTAGCAATTGCGGTGGCAAATTTTGCCAACCGGCCGGACGCCTCCGAGGCCACCGCAGAAGATTTACTGAACTATTTCCCGATGCGCTTTGAAGATCGTTCCAATCTCATTCAGATTGACGAATTGACCAATGAAATGGAGGCTTCGCTGGATTTGTATGTAAGGGTGGCGGGCGGTTTTAGAGTTGGAAAAAACCGAGGACCCAAAGCTCCTCCGCTTTATATTTTCGAAATTACTGCGGGAGATTTTGAACGGACTCGCAAACCAGTGGTCGTGTGGTGGTTTGTCTCGGGTAAGGGGGCTAATCACGCTCTTGAATATTACAAAAAGCGCTTTGAGCGTGGGACTCGTCTCGTTGCCTTTGGCAAATGGGAATGGGATGGACGGAGAAATACTTTTTCGCTGAGACTCGGAAAACCGGATGAACTCGAAGTTTTACCGCTCGAAACCGATATTGATTCATTCGGATTATTAAAAGATTTAGATATAGATCAAAGCCAAAAATCCGAAATCAAAAACGAAGATTTACTAGATGATTCTAATCAATTTCCGTTGATTCATGTTGGGCGGCGAGTGCCGATTTATCGCAAACTGGGTCAGTTTCAAACCAAAAGACTTCGTGAAATTGTCTTTGATGTCTTACAAAAACTCGAATCAGACCAATTTTCAGAAACTTTGCCGGTTGAACTTTTGCAGCGCAATAAATTAATTTCACGATCCCAGGCAATTCGAGAAATTCATTTTCCGCCTGAAAATGCGAGTTTAATTGACTACGCCAGGGCTCGGAGCGAAGCCCATCAACGCTTAATTTTTGAAGAATTTTTTTGGGTTTCTTTTGCTTTGCAATTTTCGAGAGGTGAGAGAACCAAGGAACCAAAAGGAGCGATCATCGAAATTACCGAAACTATTCACGACCGGATAGACAAAATACTCCCTTTTGAATTGACCAACGCTCAAAAAAGAGTGGTCAAAAGAATTTTTGATGATATGAAATCGGATTCTCCGATGAATCGTCTGGTTCAAGGTGATGTCGGAAGCGGAAAAACAATTGTGGCTTTTTTGGCGATGTTTGCGGCGATGGAAAATGGTTATCAAACGGCACTGATGGCCCCGACCGAAATCTTAGCTGAACAGCACGCCCGAAATGCAGTTAAACTTTTTGGCGGCACGGATTACAATATTGAATTGCTCATTGGGAGCCTTAAACCCTCAGTTAAACGCAAAGTGCAGAACGAATTAGCCGAGGGGAAAATTCACGCTATCATCGGGACTCACGCCATTATTCAGGATGCGGTGCAATTTGAAAAACTCGGTTTGGCAGTGGTTGATGAACAACATCGGTTCGGCGTTTTGCAACGCGCTGAGATCCGGGCAAGAGGCTTAAATCCGGATATTCTGGTGATGACTGCAACGCCGATTCCGCGGAGCTTAGCGATGACTGTTTATGGTGATTTGGAGGTTTCGGTGATTGATGAACTTCCGCCCGGGCGAACTCCGATTAAAACGGTAGTTGTTGGCGAGGACCAGCGGGATGGGGTTTATAAAGGAATTGATCGGGAAATCAAACTGGGCAGACAGGTTTATATCGTTTATCCCTTAATCGCAGAATCGGAAAAATTGGATTTAAAGGCAGCTACTGAAATGTTTGAAGAATTACGGGATAAGATTTTTCCGAATTACCGGCTTGGTTTGTTGCACGGCAAAATGAAGGGAAAAGAAAAAGAAGAGGTCATGGCTAGGTTCATCGCCAATCAAACCAACATTTTAGTTTCGACCACGGTCATTGAAGTCGGGGTGGATGTGCCAAATGCGAGTTTAATGATTATTGAACACGCAGAAAGGTTCGGGCTCTCACAACTCCATCAGCTGCGCGGGCGGGTCGGACGCGGCGCAGAACAGTCATTTTGTGTTTTGCTGACCGGAGATAAAAAAACGGCGGTAGCAAAAGAACGGCTTGGAATTATGGAAGAAACGACCGATGGTTTCCGAATAGCCGAAAAGGATCTGGAAATTCGCGGACAAGGCGAGATTTTGGGAACCAGACAATCCGGCGTCCAAACTTTTAAGTTAGCAAATATTATTCGTGACCTCGAAATTCTCGAAAAATCTCGAGATGAGGCCGAGTTTTATCTCAGAGAAAAACGTTTATCTCAAGAAACTGCTGGACTAATCTATCGGATAAAAGCCGATTCCAGGTTCAAATTGGCTGGAATTGGATGAAATTTTAATAAATAAAGGCGACAATTGACTTTTTGATTGAAATTTCAGACAAGATTTAGTTATAGTTCTAATACAAAATTTTTGGCATCGGTGTTTCTTTGATTCCGGCCAAACTACACGACCAAAAACAAATTAATCTAAGGCAAACATGCTTCCTTTCTTTGTTTTATTTGGTGATTTCCGGAACAAAAATACAAATGTCAGATTGCCAGAGCATTTAATAAAGAAAATCACACGAAAAATCAGTAAATATTGAAGGTAAAAAAATGGAAAACCGACGACAATACAACCCAAATTCAACTAATAAACCTTTCAATCGCAATAAATTTCAACAGAGGCCGAATGAAAGATTGAGTAATGACCGACCCAGTCAGCCACGAGAAGGAGGCTACCCCAAAAGAGAGGGCACCTTTCAACCGAGAACCGGTGACAAATTTCAACCCCGAGAGGGCGGATTTCCCAAACGTGAAGGAGGCTATCCCAAACGTGAAGGAGGCTACCCTAAACGCGAAGGAGGTTATCAAAATCGGGAGGGCGGATATCAGAACCGAGATAATCGGTTTCAAAACCGACCTCCGAATCAACTTGATCCAAAAAAACGATTTGAGGCAAAGACCAAACCCAATCCGGATTGGAAAGATGTAAGTCTTCCAAAAATCTATTCTGAAATGCAAGTGACGGACGGCAAACACCGGGGCAAATTTTTTGAGAGCACAACTTCGCCTAAAGTCCGTCCGACCACTCGCCGCCTACGCGAAACAATGTTCAAGATCGTGCTTCGGCGGGTCCGAGCCAAAAGATTTTTAGACCTCTGCGCCGGGTCCGGATCTGTCGGGCTAGAAGCTATTTCGCGTGGCGCATTACTCGGAACTTTTGTTGAACGTTCGGCTAAAATGTGTAGTTTTATACGCAAAAATATGGCCGCACTTGAGATTAAAGAAGGTCATGGCGAGATTTTTGAACTGGAACTCATCCCCTTTTTGAAGCGAATGGCGAAACGGAAAAGAGAATGGGATGTGGTCTTTTTGGATCCGCCTTATGATACCAATTATGATGAAATATTAGCCTATTTTAGTCGCGGAGTCTGTCTTAAACCAGGCGGAACACTAGTTATTGAACACCACGGCGAAATGTTTTTTCCGGAAAATATTGGTGTTATGAAGCGTTGGAAAGTAATCGTCGAAGGTGAATCTGCGCTCAGTTTTTACGGCAGAGACTAAATGCGAATAATTGGCGGTATTTATCGAGGGAGAATTTTGAAAAGTCCTTCAGATTTCAAAACTCGTCCGACCTCTGATCGTTTGCGTGAAACAATTTTTAACATTCTCAACCCCCAAATAAACCAATTCACAAATTTTCTGGATCTCTGTGCCGGAACCGGCGCCGTCGGGATTGAAGCTCTCTCGCGTGGTGCCGGCCATACAACTTTTGTCGAAATTTCAAGGAAAATGTGTGGTTTGATCGAAAAAAACCTTGATTACCTTGAAATTCCAGAACCACAAACCGACATTATTTGTGAGCGTAGCGAAAAATTTTTGAACAAAACCAAATCAACTTTTGATCTGGTCTATTTTGACCCACCTTATCAAAATGATTATTTACCCGTCCTCCAAATTTTTTCAGCGGAAAACTCTGATTTATTGAGTCCTCAGGCAGTTTTGATTGCCGAACATTCAACTAAGACTGATTTGCCTGATTTGCTCGGTCAATTAAGACGTTGGAGATTTCTTAAACAAGGCGAATCATGCTTGAGCTTTTTTGAAAAAAAATAAATTTTTCAGTCTTAAAGGTAGTTGACTACCTTTTAGTTCTGAAATAATATGTAGAGAACTACTGATTGGAGTAAAAGAATGGAACAAGATTTTGTCAAAGAACTTGGTTTATTGAGTGTCATCACCCGATTAAAAAGAGTTAGCGAAGCAATGATTTATGATGGGCGAAGGCTCTATAAAGAACACGGAATGGATATTGAGCCGAATTGGTATGTGATTTTCAAGCTGTTGGAGAAAAACGGGGAAATGACCATTACGGAAATTGCGGAAAAAATCGGTTTTGCGCACCCCTCGGTTATTTCTATTGTCAATAAAATGATAAAAGCCGATTACCTAGAAGAGAAAAAGTGCGGCTTTGACAATCGGAAAAGATTGCTCAAATTGACCCCAAAGGCGGTCGAAAAAATGCCGGAGTTTGAAAAAATTTGGGATGCTGGAGTGGCTGGAATTAAGAAAATGCTGACCGATTTGGATATTTTGTCTTTTTTGGACAAGCTTGAATCGAGAGTGTCGGAAAAAGGATTTAAGGAAAGAGCCTTGAACGAATTAAATCGTCCGCAGTCAGTCGAGATAGTTGAATTTGACGAAACTTTTGCGGCCGATTTTGCCCGACTAAATTATGAATGGATAGAAGAATATTTTGCCATTGAAGAACATGATCGCGAAATGCTGGATAATCCGGTTGAGTTTATCATTAATCAAGGCGGGCAAATTTTTATGGCCCTGGTCGGTGAAGTGACGGTTGGAACGGTTGCCCTGCTGAATGCACCTGACCACAGTTTTGAACTGGCAAAAATGGCGGTCACGACTCATCAACGGGGGCTGAAAATCGGTGATAAACTGATGTCAAGATGTCTTGAGTTTGCCAAAGAGGTTGGCAAAAAAAGAGTTTTTCTACTTTCTAACCGAAAATTAATTCCGGCCTTGACGCTTTATAAAAAGTTCGGCTTTCGAGAGATCCCGCTTGATCCAAACAATTTATATCAAAGAACAGATATTCAAATGGAGTTGATTCTTAAACCATGAACCCACTGCTAGTTTGGCTGATTTTGTCCATAATTTGGGGAACTACCTGGATCTTTATCAAGTGGGGGTTGGCTGATTTGCCGCCTGTCAGTTTTGCCGCTCTTAGATTCACGGTCGCCTGTTTATTGCTGCTGCCTATTCTATGGTGGCAAAAAGCTGAGTTTCCCAAAGGAAAAAAGATCTGGCGATTGATTGTAGTGACCGGGATTCTCCAGTTTTTTTTCAACTACGGATTACTATTTTGGGGTGAACAATTTATTACCTCGGGATTAGCCGCCGTCTTACAAGCGACCATCCCCGCTTTCGGGTTGATTTTGGCGAGAATTTATGTCGGCGAAGAAATTACCCTTTTGAAAATTATTTCAATTATTTTGGGAATGCTCGGCGTCGCTCTGATTTCTTATGAACAATTGAGTCTTAATGGGATTTTAGCGCTTGTCGGCAGCTTGGCAGTTGTCATCGGAGCTTTTGGGGCATCCTACGCCAGTGTCCTGACCAAGGCAAAAATGCAGGGATACAATCCGGCGGTGATTTTGTTTTGGCAAATGCTGGTGGGGCAGATACCGTTGTGGGCGGTTGGGTTGTCGGTTGAAGGAAATCCGCTTAAATTTTATTGGACGGGGTGGGCGGTTATTTCCATTTTATATCTGGCCATTGCGGGTTCAATCGCGGCCTTTTGGCTCTATTATTGGCTCTTGAGCAAGATTGATGTCACAAAAGCCATGATGATTGCTTTTGTGACTCCGTTGATTGCTGTTTTTGTGGGCAGTTTTTTCGGTGAAAAACTTGAAATGCAGGCAATTTTAGGGGGAATACTGATTTTGACCAGCGTTTTCACGATAGTAATTAAACCTCTACTTGATAAAACCTCAAAAATAACCTCAAAATAGAGAGATGAACTTTCATTTTACAACCGCAGGGGAATCACATGGCAAGGCTTTAGTAGCCATCATCGAAGGCCTGCCGTCAGGCGTAACTATTGATGAAGATAAGCTTAACCACGAGCTCTGGCGCAGACAACAGGGATACGGACGAGGCGGCCGGATGAAGATAGAGTCTGATACGGCTGAAATTTTGACCGGGGTTCGTCACGGCAAAACGCTCGGTTCGCCCATCACCCTCTTGATCGAAAATCGGGATTTCGTGCATTGGACTGAAATAATGTCGGCTACACCGATTGAAACCGAGCCGAAAAACCCGCGAATCGTCAAACGTCCGCGCCCCGGTCACGCTGATCTAGCCGGTGGGCAAAAATTTCAAACCAGAGATTTACGCGACATTCTCGAACGGGCCTCCGCCCGGGAAACTGCGGCGCGAGTAGCGTGTGGAGCCATAGCTAAACAGCTTTTAGAAAATTTCGGAGTTGAAGTTCGCTCCCATGTGATCAAACTTGGGCCTCTGCCTGAAGTTCCATTAAACAAAAAATGGGCGGAAATTATTGAGATTAAAGAAGATTCACCCTTGACCGTGGCGGATGAAGAGATTCAAAGCCAGATGGTAGATTTAATAGACAAAGCAAAAGCAAACGGCGATACGCTGGGCGGTATTTTTGAAGTTGTCGCCAAAAATGTGACGGTTGGGCTCGGATCGCATACGTCCTGGTGGGAAAAACTGGATGGTCGGATTGCCCAG
>JANOEF010000626.1:0-3483 GCA_031413075.1 Acidobacteriota bacterium
GACTTTCGATTTATTTCGGCAGGCAATTTGTTTTCCGTCAACGTCGTCACAAAAAAGCTGTAACTATTTGACTGAGTGTTAAAAATTTCCTCAATAGTTTGATCGGAAAGTTTAGCGGCTTCATCCTCAAAAAACATGGGCTCAGCCAAAGACAGGCGTTTCAGACAGTCATGCAGATGAATTTTGCCGATTCCAAACTCGCCGATCTCCGAATCAACAATCAGACGGATTTCCGCCTGCTCATCATTAAAATAAGCCAACAGCGAGGCCACCTGACTGACACCTTTGTCAAATCTTTTAGCGACCGCCGAGGTCTGTTCGAGGTTTCGTTCTTCGTCAATTCGCTCGCGCAGAGATTTTGATTTTTCTTTTGTCGTCTGCCGCATCGCAGTCTGAAAAATGACAGTCACCCGCCGTTCATCTTCAGAAGCATAATCGCGCACGATCATCCTTTGGGCCCGGGCAGTGGCTTTCCAATCAACATGGCGCAAATCATCCTGCGGTTGGTATTCACGCATCGTCAAGAGGTCTTGTCCGGCGCCTTTTTTAGGCAAAATACGCTTTCCCATCTCAAACGGAAGCCGTAAAATTTCAATTTCTACCGGCTCAATTTTCGGGAACACGATAATTTCTGCTTCCTGCGCTGATAATCGGCGCCGATGGCGAAAAAATCCAAAGGGAAAGCGGGTGGAAATTTCAAAATCTTTGATAATGAATCGCCCTCGTTTTTTGAAAATATGTTCGGTTTTATTCTCAATGGTGTTGTGGCGCGGGATGAAAACAAAATAATCAAGCGTGTGTTTCAAAAGCGGCGGACGGGCCAGTTTTTCTGCAATTTTGGACGGAATAATTTTTTTTAAGTCGTTCAGAATCAAAGATTGTTCGCGTTCCTTGCCCCGCACCTCGGTCGTGATCGAATAGGTCGGGAAAATTCGTTTTTGATTGTGTAAACTGACAATTAAAGGGGTCGGCTCTTCGGCAAAGATCGCTTCGGGAAAACGCATTTTGACATCCAATCTTTTTAAGCAAAAGTTACCGATAAAAAAACCAACTATAAAGGCTGAGGTCAGAAATGCCAGCACAATGAAGAGAAGATTGTTGCCCGTGTTCCAGGCGGCAAATCCGACAATCATCAAAAGACCCAGATAGACCGCCCCACCCGAGGTAAATTCAAACGGCAAATCCATCTGCGAGGCTTCGGCACTGGCCGAACGAGCTAACGGCGGAATCACAAAAATCAGAATCAAGAGGACAAACCCTAACGAAACTGCGGCGGCGATGCCCGCCAACCGGACATTACCGGTCTGGTGCGCCCAGAGCGTGACCCCGGCCAGCGCCAATCCGCCCAATACTACTACCAGACCGAGCAAACCGTTCCGAATTTCACGAAAATTAAATAATTGGCTGAGTGCGCGTAAATCCACCTTTTTAGGATAGATTATTTATTGTTTGATTCACAAGTAATTTGTTTTGTCTGCTTTTCGATTTGTTATTTTCGGCTCATTTAGTTTATTGTTTGGGGAACAAAGATTTATTCAATTTACAGTCCAAAACCAACTGCCAACAGTCAGGAATTGATAGTTGGGGCAATTACTGATGGAAACTGAAGTTATTACAACATACGTCTCGTTAGGTTCAAATTTAGGTGACAGAGCCGGAAATTTATTGTTGGCTGTTCGCGGTCTCACCGAAGCCAGTTTTATTATTCATCGGCTCTCGGCAGTCTATGAAACCGAACCGGTCGGCGTGCCCGAAGATCAGCCGAAGTATTTAAATATGGTGGCAGAAATTCATGTCACCAATGTCTCGCCGTCGCAAATGATGGCCCGCATGCTGCGAATCGAATATCTTTTAGGCCGACGCAGAATTGTCCCTCAAGCCCCCCGGACAGTAGATTTAGACCTTTTGCTTTTTGGCTCTCAGATCATCGAAACCGAGTTTTTGACGATTCCGCATCCACGCCTTCAGGTGAGAAATTTTGTCCTCGTTCCGCTCCATGAAATCGCGCCCCACCTCATTCATCCGGTGCTGAACCAGACGGTTCAAGAATTGCTCTATCATTCTCAGGACGACGCCAGAGTCGAAAGATGGCAACCTGTCGGTGAATTCGGATTGGAACTGGCGGATGTCGCTTCGCCAAAGTAAAATATGATTCAATTCATCCTCAGAATAATTGGCTATTTTGAAAATAAAAGCTAAACTTTAATCCGAAATCTAAACTTCCAAATCAAAAAATAAAAGATGGCTTATTTACAACCCGATAAACCCGATAAAATTTATCTACCCGCCATACAGGCGGCCAAAGAAAAAGGCGAAAAACTTGTCTGCTTAACGGCTTACGATTATCCGACGGCTCGCATTGTGGACGAAGCCGGGGTGGATATGATTCTGGTCGGAGACAGCATCGGCAACGTTATTTACGGCTATGGAAACACAATTCCGGTCTCTTTGGATGAAATCGAAAATGCCACCGTCGCGGTTAAACGAGCCACCGAACGAGCCATGGTGATCTCCGATTTGCCCTACGGGACCTATCACGTTTCGCAAAAAGAAACGGTTAAAAACGCTTTGCGGTTGATGAAACACGGCGGCGCCGAAGCAATTAAGCTGGAAGGCGGAAAGAATCGGGTAAAGCTCGTCAAACGTCTGGTTGACGAAGAAATTCCGGTCGTCGCACATATCGGATTAACGCCCCAAAGTGTTTATAAATTGGGAGGTTATCGCGTTCAGGGCCGCACCGCCGAACAGGCTAAACGATTGATTGAAGACGCCAAAATGTTAGAAGAAGCCGGTGCCTTTGCAATGGTTTTAGAGCTTGTTCCGCGCGAAGTCGCCGAAATAATCACCAAAGAATTAAAGATTTCCACCATCGGCATCGGTGCCGGTTCAGGATGTGATATTCAAGTGTTGGTTTTGCACGATTTACTGGGAATGACATTCGGTCGTCAGCCACGTTTTGTTCGCAAATATGCTGATTTGCGCCAAGTTATGACCGAGGCTATTCAAAACTGGGCCACTGATGTCAAAACGGGTGCTTACCCGAGTGAAACGGAAAGTTACGGTCTGACGGCCGAAAACAAAGCTGAGTTAGAGAAAATCTTGTAAGCAGTAATGCAAAATGCAAAATCAAGAAAGTCCGACAACCGAAAGTGGTCAATAGTTGGCAAGGAATGCTTGATTTTCAACCTGTCGCAACACTTTTGCTGACCTTGCCTAGCTGTAATATTATGCCGATAGCCATTACCAGAGCCATTAGCCAATCTCTTAAAGATTGCGAATTAACGCATTTAGAGCGCAACCCGATTGATTTAGGGGTCGCCCGCGCCCAACATCAACAATATCAACAAGCCTTAATATCAGTAGGCTGCGAACTGATTTCGCTCCCTGAAATTCCGGATTTACCCGATGCGGTTTTCGTCGAAGATACGGCAGTAATTTTGGATGAGGTGGCAATAATTACCAATCCCGGTGCCGTTTCCCGCC
>JANOEF010000627.1:0-6417 GCA_031413075.1 Acidobacteriota bacterium
TGCCACAAGAGCTGAACAGTTGTGGAATAAAGAATTAAATATGGTTTATAAAGAACTGCAGGGGAAATTAACCCTTAAAGAACGCAACGTTTTAATTTCATCACCACACCCTTGCGTGCATGAGCATTGAAAGAAATGTTCATGGTACCTTTCTTAAAAGAATACATACTATCTATTAACTTAAACTCGGCATTACGATATTGTAACCAGATTCTTTGTGATGAAATTAAAACGTTGCGTTCTTTAAGGGTTAATTTCCCCTGCAGTTCTTTATAAACCATATTTAATTCTTTATTCCACAACTGTTCAGCTCTTGTGGCACAACGCGCTCCCCACCCTGCGGTGTCGTCTTTCTCAACACAAACGTCCAGAGCTGTTTCAAGACATGGTGTTTCTTTTTCTTTGTCGTTGGCGGGAGGTCTTGTCTGGCAAGCTTTCAAAGCACTGTCTAAAACAGCAGCCTCGTCGGATTGCGCCATGGCAAAGCTGCCAAAAACAAGTAATAACGATGCAATTACAAATGTATTTTTAATCATTTAATTTTTCTCCTTTTTTTCATTTTCGGACTGCCGCTCAGCATACTGAGGGCAACCTTTGTGATTGTAAAATTCGCAGGAAATCCGATAAGCTGAACATATTAAAGGACTTGGTCAAATTTCTTGCTTCTTTACTTTCCGCTTAGTCCTGTGCGAATTGGTTGGCCGTGACGACCAGATAACGCAGATGGTCGGCACGGCTCAAAATATTAAAAAATAATTCATCCACCCTTTTGCAGAATAATCAACACCCTTTATTCCTGAGAATCTTCACTTTCACCAAAGAAATAGGGCGTTTTCTTTGTCCATTCACTACGCGGAAAACGCTTGTGCAGAATATCAAATGCGGCTTTCGAAAACTCTAAGGTGTTTGGATCTTTGCAACCATCGCGGGTTGAACTAACTGCCAGATGCAATATTTCGGGTGTATTTGGATGAGTCATATTTTTATTGGCGAATTCAACTGCTCGACGAGCCAAAAATGTAGCTGATTCGCCCAGGGCCACGATTTTATTTTGCTCCGATGCAGCTTCGGCTTGTTGGGCAGCGGTCAGAAAATTCGGATAATTGGCGGTTGATCCTTTTTGAACGCACCACCAATCCCCCTCGTAATAGAAATCCGACTCGCGGCCGTAACCGGTCGGAACATAGATTTGGAACTTAGGATTACGCCCGACCGCCAGCAGGGAATTGGCCTCCGAATTCGCGGCTGAAACTTTGTATTCAGGGGCAAATTTTGTCATCAACGGTGTAAATTCAGTTTGAATCGTTCTGTTTCCCAGCACAAAAGCGCGCGTCCAGACCGCAATTACCAGAAACTTTTTCAGATGTTTAGGTAAACCTGGATTCAATGCGGCTTGACGCAAAGTCGAAAGAGGCATTTTTTCATTAAAAATTTTAACTGAATCATCGTCAAACATCGGACGGTCTTTCCAAACAGCCATTTCTTTGTCGTCTTTCAGATCATCGCCTTCTTCGTTGGCGTCAGCGTTCCAGACAAAAGTCGCGGCCTGGCGTTGGGCAAATTTTAGAAACTCATCCAGATTCTCAGCCAGTTGTATTCTTTGCGAGAGAAAATCGTTTTGGGTCGAACGGGCATATTTATCAGAATTGGCTATAACCTCATTAAGTTTTTGTTTGGCTTCGGCTCGCTTGCCGGTTTCGATCAACAAACGAATCTGATGATGTTTGGCAGTCGCGAAAGCCGGCGACTCGGCTTTGATCTTTTCTGCCTCATTCAAGAGTTCAGCAAGATCGTTTGAATCTTTTTGAGCCTTTGAAAGTGCGGCAACAAACCAGGCTAAACTCCTGGTTTGCTTCCATTTATCTAAAGAATGAGCAAACCCGTCTTTGGCCTGATAAGTAGAGAGCCAGTCGGTCAAATCGGCACCAAGTCCGGCCTTTTCTGTTTCTTTCGCCTCAGGCTGCATTCCGGCCTCGCTAGCTTCTCCATCAGTTTTGTCGAGTAACCAAATGTAATCAACTAAATCATTGTAAAGATTAGCGTTCTCGCTTTTTTGTACCAGCGCTTCAGCTAATTTTCGACGTTGGTCGCGCGGTTTGGCGCGGAACCCGACTAAACCCAAAAGTCTGTTTGCCGAGCCGTGAAAATCTTTCATCGAACTATCGGCGAGAATTTCTTTTAATTTTGCCTCAGCCTTTTGGTAGAGTTCGATTTTCTCGTTCTTCTTTTGGTCAACTGATTTTGCAACTTCTCGGGTGACGTTGGTGCTTGAATTCGCCGACTTGGCCTGGGATTCCGGGGTATAATCAGGTTCAACATCGTCAATCAAACTAGCCTCGCGAATATAGGTACGGGCCACGACAAATCTTGCAGTTTTGTTCCAATTCGAACCGGTATCGTTAGCAATTCTTTGAAATTCGGCGCGCGCTTCCGCGTCTTTGCCTGAATAGAGCAGAGCGGCGGCGATTTGATAAGCCCGATCTTTTTTGAGCCAATCAGGCGCATTATCGGCAACTTTTTTCGGGATTTTTCCGCCTTCCCCGCAATTCGCAAAAACTGCATCCTGTCCATTGAGCCATTCTTTGAGATGTTTATTGAGGCCATGGTTCTTAATTCTTGCGTCTAAAGTGTTGGCGGCGGTTCTAAAAGCATCATCCAAACAATTTGTGTAATAAAAATAGCCATCGGGAAAACGCTTTTCTTTTTCTAATTTGGGATTGCCGGCAAAAACTTTTGCCCGCGAGGTTTTCCACTGCTCGACGGCTTTTTCATCCGACGAAGACGAATGAGAAATTCGCTTTGAAAGTGCCGATAAATATTGCTCTTGCTCTTTAGCGGAAAGCGGTAAATTGTTGAGCTGACGATAGAAAAGAAACAAAGACATTCTGCCGTAACTGGTTGGAACAATGCCGAGGTTACCTTTGGCATAATTTTTCAATGGATAATCAACATGACGGCTGAACGAAAACAGCGGATCAACCGTTCCTGGCCCGCAACCCATGACGGATTGCACCAGAAAACTAAATAACACGAACAACGACAATAGCTTAGCAATGTTTTTCATTATTTAACTCCATTGGGAAGTAAAACTAACTGGGTGACTCCGGGGGATTCGCATAAATTCAATCGCGATTGCCAGGGCTCCGCAGATTTTTTTCACCCGAGCCCACCCGATTTTGTAATTGACTTTTATCCACTTTTTTACTTTCCGGTTAGTCCTGTGCAAATTGGTTCGCCGTGACGACCAGATAACGCATATCTTTGCCTTCAAGCCCCGGTAAATAGACATTCAAAAAAACGGCGATGTGATTGTTGTAAAGATAAACATTCTGAATCGAATAAGACTCCGCGCAACCTCTGGAAGGGGGGAGAGTCGGGTCCTTATGGAGAACACGTTCCTTTTTTGCGTCGGTTCCCTCATTCCTGAGGTAAAGTTCAAATTTGAATATCGGGTTTCTGTTTTCACAAGCCTTCAATTTTACTTCAATGGTTTTTAGCGAAAGGACAAATTTATTAATCACCGGTCCAAAAAACATTTGATTGGTAAAGTAGATAACCTGATCACCGCTCGTTTGAACTTCCGTATCATTATCAGATTGGTCATTAGGCCCCCCTAAATCGGTTATCAATCGGGCGACGACCAGGTCACCCGTGTTTCCCGTCACGATCCTGAATTTTTTAAGATTGGGTGCCGCTGCATTTTTCGCCTGAGTACGGACAGCCGGGAGGGAATCACCTGGGTTGTTTTCGCTCCCAATGAGCACCTTGTTGATCGGCTTCGCGGCGAAGGAATTTTTTGCTACATCAACAAAAAAGATATTCGCGTATGACTCATTATCTGCACCGTTATCGGTGCCGTATTCTTCAAATGCCAGATACTTTCCGTCATTTGAAAAACCGATAAAGTTCAGTTTTGCATAATCTATGGCGAGCAGGTTGGCGGGCAGCAAACTCAAGATGACAAGGACGAAAATGACCCGGTGGATTTTTAACTTTTTCATAATTTTCTTCTCCGATGATGAAATTTAACTCCAGAGGCAAAGTTTTCACTCGGCCGTTTCTTATTGAACGAATGTTTGCCAATAAAATCATGGCATCCATTTGTTGGTTTCCAGATAAGTGCAGCAATTTTTAAGTTTTCTGGCGTTGTGCTAATGTTTCGAGTGGTGCCTTGAGGCACTTCCCCCCCGGCTTAAAAGCGGCTTAAGCCGCCACTCGAAACACTAGAAATCGCACAAGACTACGGTTTATCCCGCACAAAAGCCATTGTGTTCTGAATCACAATTTTGCGTTTTTCAGTGTTTATAAATGTCGGTTTGTTTTGGATGACTAGTTGCCCGTCTTCAAAAACCACCGTGGCTGCGGATTTCAGACTACTGAAGAACGCCTGTTCGGTAATTGACTCCCTTTGACAATCCTTGGCGGCTCCACGATCAAGCGGTTTTATTTCACTGAAACTTATTTGCTGCGGTGTCGTGAAAGGTCCTTCGGGTTGTTTGAACGAATATTTGCCAACAAAATCATGGCATCCGCCATTGCCGGAAACTTCCCCGGATGCGGATAAGATCAAAGTTACGGGCGCAGTGATCGGATAAGCCATATCGCTTTCCACCAGCATCGCTTCCAATTTCCATTTTCCCGCCACGGTTTGCGCGGTTTGCGGGGTTTGCACTGGTTGCGCCGAAGTATTCCACGATTTGATCGTGCCGTCCTCACTTCCCAAAATCAGAGTCTTCCCGTTAGGACTTAATGCCAATGACCCTACAGCAGCAGAAGTATAGCTCAGAGTTTTCAATTCTTTTCCTGAAGCGATATCCCACAATTTGACCGTGACATTCCAATTGCCGGAACTTTTGTCAAAAGGTTCATTATTTCCTGAGACCAGGGTTTTCCCGTCGGAACTAAATGCCAATAAATCAACCGATTCAGAATGACCGCTGAAAATCTTCAGTTCGTTTCCCGAAGCGACATCCCACAGTCTGACCGTGTTGTCATTGCTGCCGAAAGCCACAGTTTTCCCATCCGGACTAAATTCCAATGCACCGGTCGAATCCGAATTAGCGGTGATAGTTTTCATTTCTTTGCCCGAAGCGACATCCCACAGTTTTATAGTCTTGTCATCACTTCCCAAACTGCCTGAAGCCAGGGTTTTTCCGTCGAGACTAAATTTTATCGAATAAACCGGATTGGTATGACCGGCGAAAGTCTTCAACACTTTTCCGGAAGCGACATCCCACAGTTTGACCGTGCCGTCGTTACTCCCGAAAGCCACAGTTTTCCCGTCGCGACTAAATGCTATTGATATAGCATCAAGTGGTTTTATCTTGAAAGTTTTGAGCTTTTTGCCCTTGGCGACATCCCAAAGTTTGACCGTTTCATCCATACTAACCGAAACCAAAGTTTTTCCATCCGGGCTGAACGCTATCGAACTGCCAGTACTCGAATGACCGGCGAGAGTATTTAGTTCTTTGCCGGAGGCAACATTCCACAGCTTGATTCTTTGGTCGTGACTTGCCGAAGCCAGAGTCTTCCCGTCGGGGCTAAACGATACCGAAAAAACCGTACCGGTATGGCGGGTCTTGAATTTTCGCACCTTCTCATCCGATTCTCTGGCTTGTGTAAGAAATTGGGCCTCTTGAGCTTTTTTCTGTTCCTCAGCTTCGATCACCTTCAGTTTTAATCTCGCCGTCGCGGCATATTTACCGTACGGATACTCGCTCAAATATGATTCTACCGCCAGCTTCGTGTTGTTTCTGGCAGCCTCCTGCCACATCACATCTTCCGAGGTTTGCCCGAACGCCAGAATGCTGCTCAACAGTAAAAACGTTAACACTAGGATCAAAAGCGATATTTTTTTCATTTTCATTCCTCAACCTTCTATTTCTACTTCGCGACTCCTTTTCATCATTGGTGAAACCTACAAGCCTCCACTTATTGGTTAAGGATTGGTAGATAATTAATGCGCGAGGTCCAACGCAACGATTCGCACTGGATTGTGTTCGGGGAGATCAACCAGGTTTCGGCTATGTGTTGCATTCTGATTTGACCAAGAATCTCGATTCTCATTTGCCAATTAAAATTTCAGTAGTTTCGGAAGCAATAATAGAGGATATCGCAATTTAATTCTGTTCAATATTGAACAATTCTGAAAAATTCTATTTGAACTCCTTGAGTTGACCGAGTAAATTGAGCTGATCGGGTTGATTGGTGTTTAGGAAAGGGCAAAAAATAACTTGTCAGCAGTTGATAATAAATAATTGTTTAGCTGATTAGGCGATTAGAAGTTTGCGCTTGAAAACTCCCCTCCTCAGACGAGGAGGGGAAAGCCCGAGAGGGCTGGGGTGGTTGATTCAACTTCAGCAACTGAGAAATTAAACAAGC
Source organism: Acidobacteriota bacterium (assembly GCA_031413075.1). GTDB lineage: Bacteria > Acidobacteriota > Blastocatellia > Pyrinomonadales > Pyrinomonadaceae > JAIBCC01. The sequence goes on from JANOEF010000627.1 coordinate 6,382, forward strand.
GACTACCACCCCGTCGCTATCGCGCCACCCCTCCTC
>JANOEF010000628.1:0-4105 GCA_031413075.1 Acidobacteriota bacterium
TTCAAAAAGAGTATTTTTGGAAGCCCCCTAAATATTGACCGGACTGCAAACGAAAATATGGGAGGTAAATATTTTGATATTAGAAATTAATGAACAGGAAAGAGAACTTTTGGTGGAGATTTTGAAATCTGCCCACTCGTCGTTGCTTGATGAGTTGCATCACACGGAATCGTATGATTATAAGCAGATGCTCAAACAGAAAGATGAAGTCCTGAAAAATCTAAAGTCAAGAATCGAGGCAACAGTCTCCGACAGCATCACTGTTTAGTTAGCACCGACTTTGTCAAGTTCCTACTCGAAAGGGACGGTCAAAGAAATTAGGTGACTTTTCATAAACGAAAAGAGATTAGCTGCGATTTTTCTGAAACAAACCCGAATAACCAAAGAAATAGTTATTCGGGTTAATTTGGGAAAAATCGCGGCTAATTTTCTTTTCAATTGAACTTTCCTTTAACTTCACTTAAACTGTTGGCTAAATAGCAGTCAAAATCTTATCGAAAAGGAAAATTCAATATGCCCAATCCCCGTTTTGCTACTCTGCGGAAAGCTCAGATCTTTCTGTCTTTTGCACTTCTTTTTATTGCTTCGATTGCGATTTACGCACAATCCAATCCGTTAAAAAATTTGCAGTATCGCTCCATCGGCCCATTTCGCGGTGGTCGGGTAACTGCCGTGGCGGGAATTCCCAATCAGCCGAATGTTTATTATTTTGGTGCAACGGGTGGCGGAGTTTATAAAACAACAGACGGCGGAGTAAATTGGTCGCCGGTTTCCGATAATTATTTTAAGACAGGTTCGGTTGGTGCGATCGGCATTGCCGAATCTGACCCAAATGTCATTTATGTCGGCATGGGCGAATCGCCGGTGCGCGGTAATGTTTCGCACGGTGACGGTGTGTATAAATCGGTTGATGCGGGTAAATCGTGGAAACACATCGGTTTAGGTGACACTCGCCAAATCGGACGGGTTCGTGTGCATCCGAAAAATCCGGATGTTGTTTATGTCGCGGCGATGGGGCATTTGTGGGCGGCAAACCAGGAGCGCGGAGTTTTTCGGACAAAAGACGGTGGAAAAACCTGGGAGAAAACACTGTTTCGGAGCGATAAAGCGGGCGCGTTTGATCTAATTCTTGATCCATCGAATCCGAATGTTATTTACGCCACCACCTGGCAAATTAAACGGACTCCGTATTCGCTCGAAAGCGGCGGCGAAGGAAGCGCGATTTATAAATCAATGGACGGAGGCGACACCTGGACCGATATTTCCAAAAATCGCGGACTGCCGAGCGGAGTGTTAGGTAAAATTGGGATTACTGTTTCGCCTGTTAATCCGAATCGGTTGTGGGCCATGGTTGAATCAAAACAATCCGGGCTGTATCGTTCGGATGATGGCGGCGAAAATTGGCAAATGGTCAGCAATAATCCGAGCCTAACCCAGCGCCCCTGGTATTATTTCCGCGTTTATGCCGATACCAAAGAACTGGATACGGTTTATGTTTTGAATGTCGGATTTCATAAATCCATTGACGGTGGGCGCACTTTTTCAAATATCGGCGTTCCGCATTCTGACAATCACGACCTATGGATTGCTCCCGAAAATAATCAGCGAATGATTAACGGCAATGACGGCGGGGCAAACGCTTCTAACGATGGCGGACAAAATTGGACGGAGCAGGATCAGGCGACCGCCCAATTTTACCGGGTTGCGGTTGATAACGATTTTCCCTACAACATTTACGGGGCACAGCAGGATAATTCAACCGTCAAAATACCTTCGCGCACGGCAGATTTTGGCATTTTGGAAACTCATTGGTATGACGTTGGCGGCGGCGAATCAGGTTGGATTGCTCCGCATCCGGAAAATTCAAACCTCATTTTTGCGGGAAGCTACGGCGGCTTTTTAACTCGTTATGACCATCGCAGCGGTCAAACTCGAAATGTTAATGTTTATCCGGATAATCCGATGGGGGCAGGTGCGGAGGCGATGAAATATCGTTTCCAATGGAATTTCCCGATTCTCTTTTCCCCGCACCAAACCGATGGCAAGTATCCGCTTTACGCCGGTGGAAATATGTTGTTTCGCTCAATGGACGAAGGCCAGTCGTGGCAGGCAATTTCGCCCGATCTGACGCGGAACGACAAATCGAAACAAGGAACTTCGGGTGGCCCGCTGACCCAGGATAATACTAGCGTTGAGTATTACTGCACGATTTTTACCGTGTCCGAATCTCCGATTACCCCAGGCGTAATTTGGGCCGGAAGCGATGACGGATTGGTTCACGTGACGCGAGACGGCGGGAAAAATTGGGAAAATGTGACTCCGAAAGAGATGCCGGAATGGATTCGGATCAATTCAATCGAGGCTTCTCCGAATGAGGCCGGAACGGCTTATTTTGCCGCAACTGCGTATAAATCTGACGATTATCGGCCTTACATTTACAAAACGACGGACTATGGCCAGAGCTGGAAAAAAATTGTCAACGGAATTGCTAATGATGCCTTTACCCGTGTCGTGCGTGAAGACCCGAATCGCAAAGGTCTGCTCTATGCCGGAACGGAGACGGGAATGTATTATTCGGCAAACGACGGTGAAAATTGGCAATCTCTGCGTTTGAATTTACCGGTCACACCGATTACGGATTTGGCGGTTCACAAACGCGAAAAGGATTTAGTGGTGGCCACTCAGGGCCGTTCATTTTATGTTTTGGACAATCTGCCGGTCCTGCATCAAATGGCTGATGCGGAAAAAGCCGGCACATTTCTTTTCAAACCCGAAGATGCTTATCGAACTGCGAGCGGCGGCGGATTTTTTCAACTCCCAGCCGGTGCGCCAATCGGAGCGAATCCGCCGAGTGGCGCAGTTATCAATTACTACCTCAAAGATAAACCGAAACAAGATATTTCCATCGAATTTTTAGACGCGAGCGGCGCCTCAGTTCGAAAATTCAGTTCAACTGTGCCACGCGAAGGCACTCCGACCCCGCCGCCGGCGCCGGGGCAAGCACCGGTGCCGATGGAAGTTGGCTTAAATCGGTTTATTTGGAATTATCGTTTGCCGAATGCAACAGGCTTGCCGGGCTTGATTATGTGGGGTGGTAGTTTGAACGGACCGCGGATTGTGCCGGGCAATTATCAGGTTCGTTTCTCGGTTGACGGCAAAGTTGTGGGAACTGAACCTTTTGTTCTCAAAGCCGATCCGCGAATCGCGACAACCCAAGCCGAATTCCAGAAACAATACGATTTCTTGCTCCAATCGCGTAACAAATTGACAGCGACACACGAAGCGATTCTGGAAGTCCGCGATGTCCGCACTCAACTCGAAGCATTGTCGGCACGACTCAAACCCGACCAAAAAGAATTGAAGGACAAAGCCGCCGACATTATCAAGAAAGTAACCGCTGTCGAAGAAGAATTGATGCAAACGAAAATCAAATCTTCGCAGGACGCACTCAATTTTCCAATCAAATTGAACAACAAACTCGCGGCTGTATCTTCAACTGTTGACGGTGGAGATTACCCGCCAACTAATCAGGCCTATGATGTTTATAACGATTTGGTTGGAAAAATTGATGCCCAATTAGCGATTTTGGCGCGGATTAAGGCGGAAGACATTGCCGCATTTAACAAAATGTTTGTTGATAAGCAATTACCGGCGATTGTCACGAGGGGTAAGTAAAAAATTGTTAATTGTTAATTGTTAATGGTTAATTGTTTTTGTTATTTAACAATCCGATTAACCATTAACGATGAACAATTAACCCAATTGAAACTATGAAACTGACAAAATGTTTCGCTCTTTTTTTAGTTGCGTTGGCGATGTTTTCGAGCGCCTTAGCTCAATCTCCGAAAAAACTAACGCTCGATTTGTTTTTGGATTGGGAATACGTCGTCAATCCGCAAATTTCTCCTGACGGTTCGCAAATCACCTATACGCGGCGTTGGACAGACAAAATCAACGACCGTTTCGAAAACGAAATCTGGATCATGAATGCGGATGGTTCGCGGAATCGTTTCTTGCTCAAAGGCGGTTCGCCCGTCTGGTCGCCTGACGGCGCGTCCTTTTGCGAGGCGGAGGACTGGGAGCGGGCCGTGGAGCACGGGGACTT
>JANOEF010000629.1:0-16927 GCA_031413075.1 Acidobacteriota bacterium
CTCAAAGTGACGAACACAACCCGTTGAATTTTCGTCACTTTCAGCGACGGATCACCTTTTTTATCAATTCGTTGGGTGCCGCTCGCGCTTTACCCAACGCTATTAAATTTGTCCCTTTCAGGGACTTTAAGGAAAATTTAATCAAACGCTAAAATCTAAAATCCGAATGGTCGTCCGAATAAAGCCTGAATGAAAAGAAAACTAAAAAACGAAAAATATCCGATGGCAAAAACAAAGGTCAAAATCGTTGAAAGATTCGGCGTAAATTTCTCTAAAACATAAGCAGCTATCGGAACCGATTGAATCGCGTGGAGTCCGAAAAAATGCGCGACCCGCAAGTCTCCGCCGGTCGTTGACCAATTGACCAGCGGCAAACCTGCCCCGCCGTCGGCAACTCCAACCGCGTGCCCAGGTTGAGCTGACATATAGCCGCCTTGAATGCTGCCGAGCAAAAAGACGATGATTCCCAGGCGCATTCCCCACAAAATCGCGTTCGGCAATTCGATCTCAGCTTTGAAATAAAGAAAAAGCAGATGGGCGGCCAAAAGAGTATTGAAAAAAATCGCCATCCCCATGATCGCGAAAAGAATTCCGTCGAGAGGCGTTTTGATATTAAAATGCGAAGTCGTTCCACGCCCCGCCTGCGTCACGATAATGATCATTTCGATCGAAAAGACCACGATCATTCCCCATGAAATGAAGCGGGCTGATCTGTCGTAGCCTTTCAGAAAATTTAGATAAACGGCGACCGTCCAAACAAAAATCGAGATCGAAATAAAGAATTTGATCGGCTTTATCCAGCGATTAACGCCTAAAACCTGAGTTGAATCAAACATTCCGATAACTATCAAAGCCGCGAAACAGACAAATGAAATGACCCCAGCCACCATTAACGGTTTTTGTCGTTCAAATAATTCACTAATCATGAGAGACCTCCCTGGCCAGAAAAAAGCGCAAGATCGAATAGAGCAAAAAGCCGATCGGTCCGAGCATAAAAGTTAGAAACAGGCAGGGAATGACCAACCAATGCGAAATCCCTTTCGCTTGGGCGTCTTTCACTTCCCAGCTGCCGACAAACAAATCAAAAACCAAATAATGGATCCAACCCGCGAGCACGGCCCATTCATTGGTGAAAAGTTTCATGACACCTGCCAGAGACGAAAAACTGCCTTCGGCCGAGCCGAAAAACAGGACTATCAAGACCAAATACGCCACCGATAGAAGAAGCGGAACCGCACCTGAAATAATCAATTTATTTGTCCATTTCCAACGCGGCGCCACCGCCAACATTACCCAACTCAACATTGCGATCACGTTCGCAATCGAAAAAATTTGTTCTGCTTTCATCTATTTCAACTCCTCTCCAAGTTTTTCTACTCTTTTCAGCCAATTTGCTATTTGCTCAGGTTTCAAAAATCTGACTGAACCGATTGTTGTCACCTTGACCGGCTTGATCCCGCAAAATTCAAGCGTGGCTTTTTTCATGGCTTTTGGCCCGGCATTGCCGTTGATCCAATAATTATACCAAACAGGTGCATCCATCGTGATTATCAAACGGGCCGATTTACCAGTGAGCAATTTGTCCCAAAACGGCGAATTTGGCCGATACTTAAAGCCAAAGCCGGGTAGAAAGGTGCGGTCAATGAAACCTTTTAAGAGCGCCGGCATCGTCCCCCACCAGGTCGGATAAACGAAAACAATATGTTCAGCCCATTTAATTGATTCCTGAGCGTCAACCAAATCCGGCTCCAAGGCTTGAATTTCTTTGTAACCGAGATGCAGGATCGGATCAAAACTCATATCCGCCAGATTAATTTCTTTGACCTCGGCACCTGATTTCAGCGCACCACTGTGGTAACTATCGGCCAGACTGCCGCCAAAAGTTTCCCGATTGGGATGTCCCAAAATTATTAATATCTTCTTCATAAATTACCTCTCCTCAACTTAACGCCGTTAAGTTGTTTTGCAAAAATTTTTAGGCTTTAATCCCCGAAATCAATGTCTCAATGACGCTCTCGACCAATTTTTCACGCTCGACAAACGGGAACCCGCAATGTGTTATCAAAAGCGACGTGACCCCATGAATTCCGGCCCAAAGGGTTTGGCTGATTAACTCAACGTCATTATTTTTCAACAGTTTATCGTCAACACATTGACTGACGTTACTGCGTAAAGTTTGAAAGGCAATTTTACCCTGTGAACTTTCATATCCTCCCTCGAACGAAATCTGAATCGGGAGGATAAACACAATTTCGTAATGGCTCGGATGTTTTAAGCCAAAATTAATATATTCGCGCATTCCCATCCGCAATTTTTCCAAAGAATTAGCCGACAGTTGCTGAATTGACAAAACATTTCGCGCTAATTGGGCAAAACTTTCTTCGCAAATTTGGTGTAATAAATCAGCTTTGTCCTTGAAATACAGATAGATAGTGGTCGGTGAATAGCCGATTTTTTCGGCTATTTTACGCATCGAAACGTTAGCAAAGCCTTCCACCACAAACATTTCACGCGCCACGTCCAGAATCTCCTGACGTAAATTTTCTTTATCCGCAATGAGCCGGTTTCGGTTTGCCATGAAAATAACTTAACACTGTTAAATTAAATAATCAAGTGGAAAAATGAAAATGCGGAAAAGAGTTTGACGAACACCTAACTTGTAGTAAAATCAAACAAATCTTTAAAAGTCCCCCAAGGAAAATGTATGGCAGAACCAATTTTAGTTGCAAAAAAAGATGCGAAAGAATGTTACCTTTTGCCCGATAAAGCAAATCGGCATGGACTTATCACCGGCGCTACCGGTACGGGAAAAACCATTACTTTGCAAAGACTTGCCCAAAGTTTTAGCAATCTCGGGGTGCCGGTTTTTATGGCCGATATCAAGGGTGATTTAACCGGCGTTTCACAGGTCGGCGGCGGAAATCAAAGAGTTGACGACCGTCTGACGATGCTTGGGCTGAAAGAAACTTTCGCCTTCGAGTCGTCACCGGTAACGTTATGGGACGTTTTCGGTGAACAAGGTCATCCGCTTCGCTCAACCATTTCTGAAATGGGGCCGATGTTATTGTCACGGGTCTTACAACTCAACGATACGCAGTCTGCGGTGCTGAATCTGTGTTTCAAAATTGCAGATGTCAACGGCTTGATGCTGTTGGATTTCAAAGATTTACGGTCATTACTGCAATACGTGGGTGAAAACGCAGAAACCTTTCAGGCAGAATACGGCAACGTCTCGAAAGCCTCTGTCGGGGCCATCCAACGCGGTTTGCTCGAACTCGAATCTCAGGGCGCAGAACAATTTTTTGGCGAGCCGGCGGTTAATCTCGGTGATTTTATCCAAACCATTTCGGGTAAAGGCGTGATCAATGTCTTGGCAGCGGATAAATTGTATAATTCACCAAAACTTTATTCGACCTTTTTGTTGTGGCTCTTGTCAGAACTTTTTGAAATGCTCCCCGAAGCCGGAGATTTGGATAAACCGAAACTCGTCTTTTTCTTTGACGAAGCGCATCTGTTGTTCAGTGACACGCCTCAGGCTCTGGTTGATAAGATCGAGCAAGTTGTCCGTTTGATCCGTTCAAAAGGAGTCGGCGTTTATTTTGTTACCCAAAACCCGGTTGATATTCCCGAAAGTATTTTGGGGCAGCTCGGCAATCGCGTCCAACATGCGCTTCGCGCTTTTACCCCAAAAGATCAAAAAGGCGTCCGCTCAGCGGCTGAAACTTTTCGGCAGAACCCTGAAATTAATGTTGAAACGGCCATTACCGAACTCGGAGTCGGGGAAGCATTAGTTTCATTTTTAGACGAAAAAGGTATTCCGACCATCGTCGAACGAGCTTTTGTGATCCCGCCGCAGAGTCATATCGGGCCGGTCACACCCGAACAGCGTCAGCAACTTTTGGCAAATTCATTGGTGGCCGGACAATATGAAAACGTAGTTGACCGCGAATCGGCCTATGAATTGCTGAAAGCTAAAGCTGAACAAACCGCCGAAGCCGCGGCTCAGCAAGCGACGCTTTTGGCCGAACAGGAAGCCGCTGAAGCCGCCGCCAAAGAAGAAGCGAGAGCCGCCAAAAGCGGAGGCGACAGCGCGATGAGTGCTTTTGCCAAAAGTGCCGCCCGGGCCATCGGCAGCAATGTTGGCCGTCAACTCGTGCGTGGTGTTTTAGGTAGTTTATTGGGCGGCGGAAGTTCACGCAAAAAGAGTTCCTGGTGGTAAAATTCAGGTTAAAAATAACCGGGTAAAAGTAAAATGAGGCGATTGATGTAGTATTAACGCCTCGTTTTACTTTTTCGGTATCGAAAACTCCGGTCAATCAGTTAATAAAAAGGTAAGCACCAATGCACAATTAACCATGGACAATGAAGAAAACCCAAAAACCAAGGTGACTCAACTATTTGCAAACTTTTCTTGATTTTCAATCTGTCTCAAAACATTTGCTGACCTGCTTATGCAAAAATTCTGAGAGATAGTGAACCTTCAAAAACTCAGTTAAATTGCTATTTCACAATCAGCTAAGCTTTTTCTTCAGGATCCCTTGTCCATGGTTAATTGTGCATTGGTGCCTATTTGAGTTACTCTATCAAAATTACTCGAAGTCTCTCAAAATTTAGGAAAAAAGATTTTTATGAAGACCAAATTTTGTCCCGAAAAAAAAGTCGTGCAATGGCTCATCATTTTTGCCTTTTGTTTTCTTTGGTCCGTCTTTTCTATCCCGACGGGTGCCCAAACCGAAGATATTTCGGCGCTCAAAGATAGGGTCGGAACACTTCTCGAGCAAAATAAATTTACCGAAGCCCTGCCGCTTTTAGAAAAAATAGCAGTTGCCGAGCCTAATAATGCAGATATCCAATATTATTTGGGATACTGTCTGTTTGCCAAAGCTATCGGAACCAAAGATGAACCCGTTCGCCGGCAATTGCGGGTTCGGGCGCGAGGTATTTTCTTAAAGGCCAAAGAATTAGGAAAAAAAGATCCGCTTTTAGATGAGTTAATCGAAACAATTCCGGCAGATGGTTCGGAAAAACCGAAATTCTCTGAAAATAAAGAAGCTAATTCGTTAATGGAAGAAGGCGAAGCCGCTTTTACTCAGGGGAAAAACGATGAAGCGCTGAGGTTTTATCAGCAGGCTTTGGCATCAGATCCCAAACTTTATTACGCCGCGCTTTTTGCCGGAGACGTTTATAAACAAAAAAATGACTTTGCGAACGCTGAAATTTGGTATCAGAGAGCAATTGCGATTGATCCCGATATTGAAACAGCTTATCGTTATTCAGCGACACCGCTCATGGCGCAAGGTAAATACGACCAGGCTCGCGACCGATATATCGAAGCCTATATTACTAATCCGTTTAGCCGACTCTCGGTAGCCGGTCTGACCGATTGGGCAAAAGTTACCAAAAAAAATCTCGGACATCCGAAAATTACTATTCCGACCAATCCCGGCAACAAAACTGATGACGGCTCGGCAGCATGGACAATTTACCAGTCCACACGGGCCGTCTGGAAACTAGAGAAAGCCGGAAAGCCGAGTGATTATTTCACGAAAGCGTATCCCAAAGAAGCAAAATATCGTCACAGTCTGGCCGAAGAACTCGATGCTCTTAAAATAGTGATTGCCGCGGTCAAGAAGGATGCTCAGGTCAAAACGCTCGATCCATCATTAGCCATCTTGATCGAACTTCACGGCAAAGGCTTGCTTGAGCCCTATATTTTATTAGCTCAAACGGATCAGGGAATTGCCGACGACTACCTGCTCTATCTCAAAAACAACCGGGCTAAACTCAGACAATATGTGCTTGAATATGTAATTCGTTAGCAATTGGATAGCGATTACAGTCGGCAGGTCTTATTTCGCTTAATCCTGACGACAAGAATTTTAATTCATAGGCAAAAGGGAAAGACTATAGCTTTATTCGACCAGCTTTTCTTTTTTTGAGCGTCTTCGCTCTTGTTTTTTAGCAATTAAGTCATCGCCTTTGTAGTTTATCCACAGTTCAACTTTACCTTCTTTATCAAGCCGGGCAATAAAAGGTGTTTTGTTTGATTCAATAAAGTTAGCGATTCTTTTCAAACCTTTTTTGATGATTTCAATTTGTTGTTCGCTGGTTAAGTTTGCGCTAGTGAAAAAGAAAGAAGCAAGGTTACTTTCCATCAAAGCTTGTTTTTCCAAAAAATTCTTTTTGATAGCTTTATCACTCGAAATGACAACCCAATTCATCTCACCACATCTTTCTAACCAAACAATATCAAGTGCATTTTGTTCAAAATGGTCATCGTGTTTTTCGATATTTAAGCCGATTTCTTTTAGACCTTCAGCCAATTTCTTACCTGAAGATCTGTCAACAAAGAAGATTACATCTTTAAGCAGCTTTTCGGGAGATTCCTTCATAATCTAGTGCTTCTTCGATTTGAGTTTTGGTTAATTCGTAGTCATCGGCTAAGGCTTCAATTTTTTCTCCAGCACCAAATCTCCCAGCAATAATATTTGTAGCGATCCCTGTTCCTGCGATGGCCGGGCGGCCAAAAGCAATAAGCGGGTCAATAGAAATATTTTTAGGGGTTTTTTCCAAAACACTTTTAGGATTTTCTTTTAGAGATGAAAAGAGTATTTCTCGTGAAAAAGGATAAACTCTAAGTGGTGTTTTATCAAAATTATCCCTGTCAATACGCTGTAAATATTGCTCGATAATTTCTTTCATTACTATTTGTCCATCACGAGAAGCACAAATTAAATCCTTGTGGTGCTCAAAATAAAGTTCAAAGTCATCTGTCCAAAACTGTTTCTCTGCTAAAGGATGATTACTTGGAAATTTATCCTCTAAATACTCTAGGGCAATCCGAACTTTTTTAAGATGAACTTTATGAATTCGCGTAATTGCACTAATTACGTGAATTTCAACCAAATTCATAAAAGAAAGCAGAGGTTTATTATTATCAGGAAGGTGAATAACTGGAATAGACTTTTTTTGCTCGTTTTTTACAAAATATGGTCGTCCACATACCCAAGAACGTAAAGTATTAACATGAAGCTTTAAGTATCGAGCAGCTTCATTCAATCCATAAAGAGGAATTTCACGTGGATCTGTTCCATAGATTTTGATGATTTTTTCGTTATAGATTGGAGTGGTCATTTTCTTTACCTCTCTTGTATTTACAAATAATTCCAACTAAATTATAGACCAACTCTAAAAATAAAGAAATGTAGTCATAGTCATGAAAGTATCATTAGGAAATTCCCAAGGAAAATGTAGGCGGCGGAGAGGAAGTCCTTTTTCTTTTTTTCGCTTATTCCTGATCGAGCCAATAGTCAATCTGCTCTTTAACACACTTTTCGACCTGGCCGGTAATTGCTCCCGATTCGCGTTTCTTGGCTTTTTCCAACCTTATTTTGGGTAAATCTGAAGACTGACGAATAAAGGTTATCAGTCCGGCTTGTTCCATCTCCAGATCAAGTGCGCCTTGTTTTCCCGCGAAAATACTATAGACGGGTGTGCCCAGCAAAACGGCTTCGCGATTCATCGTCCCGCCGCCCGAAATCATCAAATCAACGCTCAAAGCTAAATCTAATCCGTTGACCGCTTTTTTGAGAATCAAACATTTGGTTGAGTTTAATGGCAAATCTCCAATCAATTGTTCAATTTCCAACCTTTGTTCATCAGTTCGCGGCGAAATTATCGTCAAAGTTTTCGGATTGTCCAGCAAATATTTCAACAATTCGCGGAATAACACCTCACTCGTTTGATTGTGATAATTAGCAGTCGTAGCGGGCGGGCGAAGCGCAACTAAAATCGTATCTTCTGAAATTTGTAAATTATTTTCTTCGGTAAATTCGCGCCAAAAATCTTTATCCGGCTGAAAATATTTGAGATAAAGTTCTTCTTTCAAACCTTGATATTTGACTCGTTTCGAAACCGGTAAACCGATTTCATCCAGCGTTTGGTCAGCGATTTTGGCGGGTATCAGAACCTTGTCGGAAAAACGGTTAAAAATAATCGTTTCGGTAAATTCGTAATCATACATCGTAACTATCGGAATTTTCAGCCATTTCGCCGCCAAGACCATTGAGCGCGAACCGTGACTTACCGCAACCCTTACATTTTTACCATTTTTTTTGAGCTGTGAAACAAGCTGTTTGGCTCTCACCAAAAGCCCTCGAATTTTATGAAATTTACTTTTTCCATAATGCTCGCCGATGATCTCAAAGGTTCCGCTAAAGCCTTCATTTTCCATTAGTTCAATCGTTTGAGCATGATTTCTCGCAGTCAAAATCACTTCCACTCCGGTTTCCCGATAAAATTTAATGAGAGGCGCAAAAAGCGGAACATGCGGCGAATTATCAACATCAATCCAAATAGCTTTCATAATTCTGAAAATGGTTTGCCCGCGAATAGCACGAATCTGCACGAATATTGATTTTATTGGCTTTTATTCGCGTCCATTCGCTTTTATTCGCGGGCAAATTTCTTAATTTGTCGCACTCAAAGCAATAGCATTTTTCAAACTTTGGCAAACCCTTTCAATCATTTCATCCGTCAATTCGGCATACATCGGGAGAGACAGGATTTGGTCCATTTGTGATGAAGCCACCGGAAAATCGGACGGCCGATGTCCCAAATAGGCGTAGGCTTCCATCAACGGCAAAGCAATCGGATAATGAATTCCGGTTTCGATTCCGTCTTCGCTCAATTTTGCGATAACTTTTTCTCGATTTGGTACCCGAACTACATAAAGATGGTAAGTGTGGCGCGAATGTTCAGGTGCAGTTGGGGTTGTTAAACCGCTGTCTTTTAACAAGTTATTGTAAGTTTCGGCATTTTTGCGCCGCGCTTCGAGCCAACTTTCCAGCTGCGGTAATTTGACCGATAAAACGGCGGCTTGAATCCCGTCGAGCCGGCTGTTGCGGCCTTCTAAAGTGTGTCGGTTTTTGGCAATTTGTCCGTGATTGGCAATCAGTCGGGCTTTTTCGGCGACTTCCGCTGAATTTGAAACAATTCCGCCGGCATCGCCAAAGGCGCCGAGATTTTTGCTCGGATAAAAACTAAAAGTGGCGACATCGCCAAAGGTTCCGACCGTCTGACCTTTATAAGTCGCCCCATGTGCCTGAGCGCAATCTTCTAAGACTTTTAGTTTGTGTTTTCGCGCCACCGCCAGAATTTCATCCATCTCGGCCGGCAAACCGTAAAGATGGACCGGAATGATCGCTTTTGTGCGAGCGGTAATCTTTTCTTCGATCCCGGACGGGTCAAGATTATAAAAGTTTTCGTCAATGTCAACAAAAACAACTTTTGCGCCAATATTAGTCACGGCCTCGGCGGTTGAAATCCAGGTGTTAGCGGGAACGATAACTTCGTCGCCAACTCCGACGCCGATGGCCTGCAACCCGATTTCCAGCGCGTCCGTCCCGTTGGCCACCGCCACGCAATGATTCACGCCCAAATACTCGGCAAATGATGTTTCAAACTCTTTCGCGTATTTTCCGCTGATAAATGCCGTCTCCGAAACAACTTTCAAAATAGCCGCGTCTAATTCATCTTTCAAGCTTAAATACTGCGATCTTAAATCAACAAATGGAATTTTATTTATGATAACTCACCTCGTTTTTTAGTGGTCAGTGGTCGGTGATTAGTAGTCAAGTTAGCATTTAGCGTTCATAGTTTTCGCTTTTTGCCCCGTCACTGAGTCACTATTTCGCTTTCATTTTAACCCATAAATGCCAACCAAGCCATTTTGCCAGTGGAAGAGAACCGATTTTTAGCGGGGGCGCGTGCATAAATTCTTGGCGCGATTCGACAATTTTAAACGCTGTAAAATCTTTTCTGACTTCGGTTAGGTCATAAACTTTGGAATAAGGATTGAATGCGCCATCGGTGTTGACGTGAATAAAATTATGCATTTTCAGATAATTCCAGAGACCTTTTTCTTTCGCTCGAGCAAGATGCTGCCCGTAAATTCCGCCGACCTTGAAACCTAAAAAATAAATTAAAATTAAGCCCAACCTCCGAAATAAACAAATTGAAAGTAAATAATTTAGCGACCTTTTGGCATAGAGCATCACAATCAATTTTCCATCAGTTCTCAGCACCCGGGCAATTTCTTTTTGGGCGGCCTGAATGTCGGGAATGTGATGCAAAACGCCATGACTATAAACAATGTCAAATTCGTTATCGGCAAACGGAAGTTCGAGCGCAGAGGCTTGTTTGACCGCTTCAAACGGCACATCGCGAAGCAGAAAACGCATCTTGACCCGCTCAACCGATTCGGCAGTCAAATCAATTCCCGTATAAATTCCGCCGCGCCTGATAATTTGTTCGGAATCTGCACCTTGTCCGAGTCCAATCTCCAAAACCCGTTTGTCTTGGAAATCAATCGCGTCAAGATTTTTCAAGATATGGGCTTCGGTTCGATAGCGAAATTCATCGTAACGGACGAAAAAGTCTTCGTAATTTTGTTTGGATTTTTCCGGCAAATCGCCAACCAATTCCGCCCCGCACGGATGATTTTGCCAAAAATCTTGTATTTCTTCTTTCATTTTTAACTTGCAGACATTTTACTTAACAACCAATGCCTCGAATACGGCGTAACCAAACAAGTAATTCCAAACACCATTGTAAAAATCACGCCAAGTTGAATAACTGTCATAGTTTGCGAAATATCGCCAACAAATAAAAATCTTCCCAAGATTCCGACTGTTATTGCTCCAATCAATGGCAAACTGACATCTTCCCACAGCCATTTCCACATTTGGTCAGGCAAAAGTCGCCGGTGCATGAGCGGAATCAACACAAAAATCGGTAAGGCATAGATCAAAATCACGGCTACGGCTGCCCCGGTTGCCCCAAAATAGTGCGAAAGAAAAATAGTTGCCGGAATTGAGAGAATAAATGTCACTATCAAAATATAAAGATAAAGTTTAGTCCAGCCAAACGCCAACTGGAGCGCGTAAGGGATGTAAAGCAGACTGCTGAGCGCGTAACCAATCGTCAATAAAGTTACTAAAAGCGCAATATTTTCAGCAGTTTGCAGATCCTGCTGCCAGACGAAAACAATCTCTTTGGAAAAGAAAATGAGCATTGCCGAAAGCGGTAAAATGATGATTGCCATCACTTGGCAGCCTTGATGATAAATCCTCGTTAAAGTTTCAGTCTCGGCTTTTTCTGCGATTTGCGTCAGACGCGGCAAATAGGCTTGGAAAATGGGAAGAATCAGCCGATAAATAGCGGTCGCTACTAAACTGGCGAGGGCGTAGTAGCCAAAGGTTTCGAGCGGCAGAATCTTGACCAAAACCAATTTATCTATTTGCCACAAAAAGAGGTTAATGACAAAAATCGCGCCCATTCCGCTCGCTATTTTCCAAATATCACCAATCAAACTTTTTTGAAATTTTGTCGGTTCCGTTCCTTTCGGAAGACTCATCCAAATACAAATAACCAGTGCCGAAGTTTGTATGACGGACGAAATCACCTGCCAAATAAAGAAAGTTTGCGGAGTATTTGAAACAAAATGCAAAACGGCTAACGCCCCAACGTAGCGAAAAAGACTGGAAAAGATGGTAATCAGGCTCACCAAAACCTGTTTTTGTAATCCGAATAATCCGCTTTGATAAAAGTAGGTCGGGAACTGCAAGACGACCATCAAGCTCATAATCAAAAAACAAGTTCTGACGGTTTCGCTTGAAAGTTGATTCGGATTGACCCAACTGGTTAAAATCGGAACGCATAAAAACCACAAAAGCCCCACTGATAAAGCGACTCCCCAATATATTATTTCTAAGGTTTTCAACAGGTTACGGGATTCTTGCGCTTTTTCTGCAACTCCGTCGCGGACAGCCAGCTCACGGGTCAGTGTCAGGCTCAAGCCTAAATCCATTATCAGCAAAACAGCTTGAAAAGAGATAAAAAAACCAATCAATCCGTAGGCTTCGATGCCGATGTAATGCAGATAGATCGGGACAAAGACAATTGAAGCGACAGTCATCACCGCATTTCCCAGAAAGTTGGCGACAATGTTTAATTTGAGTGAAAAATTGGTTTTAATCAGTTTTGAAAAATATTTTTCCGGCATTATTTTACCGATCGTGAGAGTATTTTATCATCCTTTGCCGTTTCCCTAAACCTCAAACAAAATCACGATTTCGGCGCGTTGCTTGGCATTATCCAAAAAACGTTCAATGTCAGCTTCGACTTTTTCTTCTTCTAAAGTTTCCTGAATGCGGGTTTGGACTTCTTCGAACGATGGCAGAAGCAGTCCCGGATTCCGACGGCGAAAATCGGGCGTATAAACGTCGCGGTAATATTTTTTTTCTTCGTCCGGCGTCACAATCACAAAAGAACGAAAGCGAAATTCGATATATTTTTCGATCGCCACTCGCTGACGCATCATCTTTTGAAAGTTATCATCATCAATTGATTCGAATCCGACTGTTTGCAAACGATTCTTAAATTCGGTATCTGACTTAAAATTCGCGACGACTCGTTTGATTTGCTCCTTTATTTCTTCGGGTTTAGGTTCCGCCGACGGGAGTCTTTGCGCTTCGAGGGCAAAAAGCCGCAAATTAATCAGCATTTGCAGAGCCCGGTTTAAGTCGTCTGAAGTTGGTGAATTAAGCGGGGTGTCCGGCTCTAAAGCCAATTGCCACAATAAATCCGAATAGGTAATAAGCTCTGGCTGGGAGGCACCGTCGCTAATCGTGGCGATGGTTTTATCAACCACTTCCTGAGCAAATCCCGGCTCAGCTAAAAAAGTAAAAACTGACAAAAATACCCAAAGACCCAGAACAATTCTCAGATTTTGTATCAGTTTTTTCAGCATAATTGTCAGTTCGATTTTTGTTCAAAAAAAGTCTCACGTCAAATGGACGCGTTTTCCCGAAGATAACCGGGAAAAAACTTGACAAAATGTTTAAAATCTTTTTCAATGATATAGAGAGTTTAACACTTCTCAAGTCATCTGCTTGAATCAAACCTCTCTGATGACAAACCCGAGACAAAGTTTGTCAACAAGTAAAAAATAGCCCGAATGGAATTAACCAAAATCACGAAAGTGATTTCTCCACAATCAATTAAAAATGAATCTTCCTCTGAATTAAGATTTATTACCGAACTTGGGCGCGATTTGCTTTTGATGGTACATCCGAAAAAAGTAGCAAATTGCGTGGCAGAAGCGATTCAGCGTGAGGTGAGGGCGGAAGCCTGTGCGTTTGTCTTTGAACTGGAAAGTCTCGGTTTAGTCTGTTCTGCTTTTGATTCCAAAGGGCAAGAATCCGCGAGTTTGGTGCAAAAACGCCGATTCAAAAAATGGCTGAGTGTGTTACCGGCCCAGGTTTCGGTTTGGATTGAGAAAAAAGACGATTTTTTCCTTGGCAGTTCGGCTCATGAGTTTGAATATGTTTCGCCGTTACATATCAACGGCAAAGTGCGAGGCGCAGTGATTGTCGGTTTTGCCAAAAAACAAAATTGTCGGGAAAAAGTCCGACGTTTGATTGATGCTTCAACTCAGATGGCGGCCTTGAGTGTCAATCTCTCGGCGCACTATGAAGCAACGATGGATGCTTCGTTAAACTCTGCCAAAGAAGAGCACCGCAAATTTACCGAAACGGTTTTAGATGCACTACCGGTTTCGCTTTATGTAATTGACCGGAATTACCAGATCGTGACCTGGAATAAACAACGCGAAATTGGCGAACAGGGACTTTCGAGAGACTCGGTTATCGGACGAAATGTTTTCGACATTTTAACTAAACAATCCAAACGACAGCTTTTGCCGGAATTTGAAAAAGCCTTTCAGACCGGAAAAATTGACCGCATCGAACAACAAACTACCGATGAAAACGGAACTACTCAATACTGGTTGGTCAGTAAAATTCCGATGCACGATCATTTCACCGACGAAATTACCCATGTTATCACCATCGGCGAAAACGTAACGATGCGGGTAGAAGCATTTCAAGCCGTCGGACGGGCCGAAAAATTAGCGGCCGTGGGCCGGCTCGCGGCCGGTGTCGTCCACGAAATAAACAATCCTTTAGCAACAATTTCGGCCTGTGCCGAGGCTTTGGAAACCAGAGTGGCAGAAGGAGTTTTTGATGATTCGCCCGATGTCACAGATTTGCGCGAATACCTCGGTCTGATTCGGAACGAAGCCTTTCGCTGCAAATCAATCACCAATGGCCTTTTAGATTTCAGCCGGGTGCGCGGAAGTCATCGCGTTCCGATGGACATCGGCGAAATCATCAAATATTCGGCGCGATTATTGGAACACCAAAAACGGGGAGAACAGATCAAAATTGCAATCGAAGCGGATAAAAACCTACCTGTGGTCAATGTGGATGAGGGGAAAATGCAGCAGGCCATAATCGCGCTGGCGACTAACGCAATTGACGCCATGCCTGATGGCGGAACGTTGACTTTCCGCAGTTTCGCCGAGAAAAACCGGGTTGTAGTTGAGATAAAAGATACCGGCATCGGTATTTCCCCTGATAATATGCCCAAGATTTTTGAACCCTTTTTCACCACTAAACAGGTCGGAAAAGGGACTGGACTCGGTTTAGCCGTCTGTTATGGAATCATTACCGAACACGGCGGCAGACTTTCGGCGCGCTCAAATGTCGGTCTCGGTACTACCTTCACCATTTCTCTTCCATCGCAAAAATAAGGAAACAACATTTATGGCAAAACTCTTAGTAGTTGATGATGAAAACAATTTACGGCTCGTCGTGCAAAAGGAATTAACCCGTTTGGGGCACGAAGTTGAAACAGCCGCGGACGGCGAAAGCGCCTGGAATCTACTGGAAGAAAGAGACTTTGACGTTTTGCTCTGCGATATAAATATGCCTCGTTTGGATGGGATGAGCCTGTTGCGCCGTCTGCGCGAAAAACGTCAGAATCCGCCCGAAGTAATTATGCTGACCGGACATGCAACTGTCGAAACCGCCATCGAAGCAATGAAACTCGGAGCATATGATTATTTAACCAAGCCGTATCGCATCACCGAACTTGCCGTTTTGGTGACCCAAGCCTCCGATAAACAAAAGTTAAAAGTTGACAATCAACGGCTTCGCGCGCAAATTGAACGCAACAAAGTTTTGCCCGAAATCGTGGCTGAATCTCCGCAAATGAAGGAGGTTTTGCGGCTCGCACAAAGAGTCGCCCGGGCCGAAACTTCGGTTCTCATTACGGGTGAATCAGGCACCGGAAAGGAATTGATCGCCCAAGCTCTGCATCGCCTCTCGCCTCGTACAAACCAGACATTTATTGACCTCAATTGTGCCGCCCTGCAAGATTCTCTCCTCGAATCAGAACTCTTTGGACATGAAGCCGGAGCTTTTTCGGGGGCCCGGGTTCGCAAACTCGGACTTTTTGAAATTGCCGACGGCGGAACGCTCTTTTTGGACGAAGTTATGGAAATGCCGATGGCTCTGCAATCAAAATTACTGCGGGCTTTGGAAACCAAATCATTTTTCCGGGTTGGCGGGGTGCGAAAAGTCGAGGTCAATGTTCGTCTGCTGGCAGCAACTAACCGCCGTCCTGAGCAAGCCGTGGCTGAAGGTCTTTTCCGCTCAGATCTACTGTATCGCATCAACAGCTTTGAAATAAACATTCCCCCGCTTCGGGAACGCCGCGAAGACATCGAACCTCTGGCCCATTATCTTTTACATAAGATCAGCGGGACCAATCCGCCCGAACTCTCCGCTCAAGCGCTTGAGGCACTTTGCAGTCATCGTTGGACCGGTAATGTCCGACAACTCCGTAACTGTCTGGAACGGGCGGTTCTCTTGGCTGACAACGGTATAATTACAACCAAAGACTTACCGCCCGAAATAGTTTATCAAACCTCTCAGCCGAATGTTTCCGTCAGCTATAACTCACCCAAAGAAAATGTTCCGACCACCTCGTTTCACAATCTTCCGCCCACTGCTTTACGTGATGTAGAAAAACAACAAATCCTGGGCGCGCTCGAAAAAACAGGCTGGCATCGCGGCAAAACCGCTGAATTACTGGGCATTTCGCCTTCGACCTTGTATCGCCGACTTCGTGAATACGATTTGGACACGAGGTATTAAAGGACTCATTGTTCGGAGTCCTGCTTGAAGCGGCAAACGTTTGATAATCAGCGATTTTTCACACTAAGAGCGTTGCATATGGGTTCTAAAAGGAAAAAAATATGAGAAGTTTGAAGTTTATTTTTTTTGTGATTTTTACGTTCGTTTTAGCGTCAAACGCTTTATCGCAACAGGTTTTTCACGGGGTGGTGATTGATGTTATTGACGGTAAAACAGCAGTCATCAAACTACGCACCCAAAGCAAAATCAGAGCCGAATTAGAATATATCGAAATTCCGGAGCCTGAACAACAACTCCGTCAGACGGTAAAAGCACATTTAGCCAAACTTTTACTTGGCCAGGAAATTGAGTTTGTTGCCAAAAGCGTGATGCCAACTCATTTGATTGGCAGAATATATCTCAAAAATGTTGACATCGGTCAACAGATGCTCCGTGATGGTGCGGCGTGGTATGCGATTGCCGAAAAAGCCCGGCAAGATACAACCGAAAGTGAGAATTATCAAATCGTTGAAGCACAAGCGAAACTGGAAAAACGCGGCGTCTGGGGCATCGAGAATTTTAAACCGAAGCAAGACCGCTGCACCGCCGTGCCAGTGCGCAAGTGGTGTGGTGTCAGACAAGCCACGACCCCACTCGGGAAGCGCGCGCGCGCCGATCGCCTCTGGGCCGCTTTGCGGGAGGAGATCCCCTCCCTCGGATCGTCCCAGGGTCCACCAATGATCCACGCGAACATCGGGGCGCCGGTATAGCTGAGCGGCGAGTTGCCGGGCTGGCGAATGCGAAGTGTGCCATCCGGGTCAATCGTTCCGGCTCCAGTGGTGCTAAGCGCCATGTCTATAACACGGACGAGGATACGGCGGATACCC
>JANOEF010000630.1:0-8918 GCA_031413075.1 Acidobacteriota bacterium
CTCAAAGTGACGAACACAACCCGTTGAATTTTCGTCACTTTCAGCGACGGATCACCTTTTTTATCAATTCGTTGGGTGCCGCTCGCGCTTTACCCAACGCTATTAAATTTGTCCCTTTCAGGGACTTTAAGGAAAATTTAAACAGACTCTTAGATTCCTTGTTTTTTCAGAAACTTAAAAATGGCTTGGTAGGCCTTAATACTATCTCTGACGGAAAAATCGCCATGGTCGCCATTTTTGATCGTGAAAAGTTCGTTCACAATTTTCGCCTTCGCTAACCCTTCGTGCAAACGCACCGCGTGAGGATATGGAACGAGGGGATCAGCGTCGCCGTGAATCGTGATGATCGGCGGCAGTCCCTCGCGGATGTAAGTTAACGGCGAAACTGATTTGATCAGATCAAACTGTTCGAGCCGGTCTTTGCCGATCCAGTTCGACGCAAATTCGGTCTTGTTTTTACCCTGCAAAAGATCGCCGACGTCGGTAATTCCAAACCAATTAACAATGGCTGCGACGCGCGTTTCCCCTCCCGGACAATTTTTATCAAAAGTGGTATCTTTGCCCGCCATTCCGGTCATCAAGGCCAGATGTCCGCCAGCCGATTGCCCGCTGACGACGATTTTATTTTTATCAAAGCTATATTTTTCGGCGTTTTCAATTACCCATCGCAGGGCACAGCGGCAATCCTCGACCGCCCCGGGCGCGCGTCCCATACTTGTCACCCGATATTCGACATTGACGACATTCCAGCCTTTTTCGAGCCAGGGCAAAACCCGCAATGAATAGCTTTC
Source organism: Acidobacteriota bacterium (assembly GCA_031413075.1). Classification (GTDB taxonomy): domain Bacteria; phylum Acidobacteriota; class Blastocatellia; order Pyrinomonadales; family Pyrinomonadaceae; genus JAIBCC01. Next base: position 792 of record JANOEF010000630.1, read on the forward strand.
CTTAGTTCCGGCCCGCCAGCCGCCTCCGTGAATAAAGATCAAGGTCGGAAGTGGTTTTGAATTCTTCACCTTTGGGCGATAAACATCAAGTTTCAGTTCGATCCCGTCCGCCTTCGTGTAGGTGATGTTTGGCTCGATAAACCCGTAAGTTGAATAGACTTCAATGGCCCATTTTCCGGCATCGGAAATCTGAGCAATGACAAAATTAGTCAATCCTACAAAGCAAATAATTGAAAAGGTTAATTTTTTGAACATTAAAATTCGAGCGGATTTTTGCGAAACGGGCGAAAATGTCCGCCGATCCAGCTTGGTTTTACAGTCGGGGGTAAAAGTGTTTGAGTTATAAAATAAAATTTTAAAGAAAAAAAATCAACCGATGATAGTTTTCTCCTGATTTTTTCGTTTAGTTAAGTAGAAAGCAAAAAATTGCAAATTCTAAAAAATTGACCACAAAAGGAGAAAATTATGAAAAAACAAATTACTTTAGTAGTGTTGATAATGGTAGCGGCTTTAATTTTGACGGCAACGGCTAATGCCCAATCAAAACAATCTTTTAAGGTAGATATACCTTTCCATTTTGAAGTTGGTGGGAAAGGCTTTGAAGCAGGAAAATATAAAATTGAACGATTTAATCCAGAGAACCCCTGGATGCTGATTTTGCAGAGAGTTGGGGGAAAGGAAAAGAAAATCTTATTAACCGTCAGGATGGAGTCGAAAAGTTTAGCGGAAGGACGGCACATTAGTTTTGTAAAATATAATAATAAGTATCTTTTATCGGAAGTTTGGATGGGCGGAACAGTTGAAGGTTTTCAGGTTGCATTGGTGAGGCAGAGGGTAGAGAAACTACAAATGGCAGAAAATAAACTGAGCAAAGCGGTAGTCGCGGCTTTACCTGAAAAATGAATTAGATATTAAGCGAAAAAAAGAATACCGTGATTACATTCGGAAATCACGGTATTCTTTTTTTTATACCATTTGAAGGGCTGGAAAAATCAAGGGGACTCCTGAAAAAGCGAAACTCCATCAGACGGATCATTTGAATCCTGAGGAATTGCACGACCCCTCCGATTTAATCAATTACGCACTTCGCCCATCTCAAAACGGTCTTTTTACTCAAGCTGACTAGATTCTTTGCGGAAGGAAAGATTGTCAAAGCCATGAGAAATTGCTTGGAGTTCAACCTATTCAAGGTTAAAGTATAATGGTAGAGTTGCTCGGCGAGGTTTTTATTTTTACCATCAAATTTAAACCTTGTGATTGAGCTTTCAAAAGTTTTTTGGCTAAAACTTAAATCAAACCGAAGACCAAAACGCGTAAATCTCGGATAACTTAGAAATGAAAAATTTCAGCGATCACGATGTAACCAAGTTGCTTGATGCCTGGAGCGATGGCGATAACGAGGCTTTGCAACAATTGATCCCGCTGGTTTACGATGAACTTCACCGGATGGCTAAGCGTTATATGAACAAACAGCCTTCAGGAAATACTTTGCAGACGACCGCACTGATTCACGAAGCATATCTGAAACTTGCCGACAACCGCGAAAAAACCTGGCACAACCGTGCCCATTTTTTTGCTGTGGCGGCGCAAGCCATGCGGCACATCTTGGTGGATCGCGCCCGTTCTCGCCAAGCCGATAAGCGCGGCGGGGCACCGCAGATTATTTCGCTCGAAGACGCACCGGTCTTATCAGCGGCTCGTGCTTCGGAACTCGTGGCACTGGACGAGGCACTAAAAATGCTTTCAGCCTTGGATGAACGAAGGGGACGTGTCGTCGAACTCCGTTATTTCGGCGGCTTGAGCGTCGAAGAAACCGCCGAAGTTTTAAAAGTTTCACCTCAAACCGTGATGCGCGACTGGCAATTTGCCAAAACCTGGCTTTTACGGGAATTGTCGAAGTGATAAAGGAGAGTAAAGCGACTGTCGGTCAGCGGCATTTGATGAGAAATTGTCGGAATCTTGAGTTTTAAATAAACCGTGAGCGATTTATCAAAAATCGAGAAAATATATCATGCCGTCTTGAAGAAGTCCTCTTTTGAGCGGGAATTATTTCTCAAAGAAATTTGTGGCGAAGACGTGGAATTGTGTCGAGAGGTCGAATCTTTGCTTGAATATGAGGAACAAGCTAAAGATTTTATTGAGACTCCGCCGATCGATGTGGCCGCAGACTTATTTGCACAACAGAACAATGAAAATTTGGTCGGACAGAGGTTGAATCAATACCAGGTTCTTTCGGTATTGGGTGTCGGGGGAATGGGGAAGGTTTTTCTTGCGCAGGATTCAAAACTGAAACGCCAGGTTGCGCTCAAATTTCTGCCGGCGGAATTAACCGAAGACAAAAAATATCTCCAACGCTTTGAGCAGGAAGCCCGTGCTGCCTCAGCCCTCAATCATCCGAATATTCTAACCATTCACGAACTCGGCAAATCGGACCACTTACATTTCATTGTCACGGAGTTTATCGAAGGCGAAAGTTTGCGTGGACGCATAGCTCGAAAGCGCTTGCAACTCGCTGAATCATTGGAGATTGCCATTCAAATTGTTTCGGCACTCCATGCCGCGCACGAAGCGGGAATCATCCACCGCGACATCAAACCTGAAAATATCATGATTCGCCAAGACGGCATCGTCAAGGTTCTGGATTTTGGATTGGCAAAATTGACAACTCCGTTTACCTCAACGGATTCGGAGAACGCGACAATTACAAAGATCAGCACCCTGCCCGGAATGATTTTGGGAACACCCAATTATATGTCACCCGAACAAGCCCGTGGCAAAGACATTGACCACCAAACCGACATTTTCAGTTTTGGAGTAGTGCTCTATGAAATGCTATCGGGTGATGCGCCTTTTGAGGATGAAACCGTCAGTGACATCATTGCCGGAGTTTTGACCAAAGAGCCAAAAAGACTGACTGATATTCCGAGTGAGTTAGAGGAAATAGTCAATAAATCCTTACAAAAGGAGAAACGGCTTCGTTATCAAACGACGAAAGATTTGCTGCTGAATTTGAAAGATGTCAAGGCGGACTTGGAGTTTCAAAACAAATTGGAGCGCTCGATCAGTCCGAATCAGGATGAAAATAAAACTCAGATTCTAAAAGGGACAACTTTAGGCGAGTTTGATCAAAAAATCACCAGTCAAACGGTGGTCAGCAATTGGAAAACTAAATATGTAGCGATTGGTTTGTTAAGTTTGGTTCTGGCGATTGGTGGTTTCTTCGGTTACAAATATTTCGCCCCAGCCAGACAAATTGAATCTATTGCCATCATGCCGTTTGTCAATGAAAGCGGAAATACGGAGGTTGAATATCTTTCGGACGGGATGACGGAAACTTTGATCGGCAGTCTTTCAAATATTCCAAATTTATCGGTTAAATCTCGCTCTTCGGTTTTTCGTTACAAAGGCCAAGAAACGAACCTCATCACGATTGGTAAAGAATTGAATGTCCAGGCGATTTTGAACGGGCGAGTTGTGCAATACGGAAATGAAATTACGTTATATGTTGAATTGATTGACGCACAAGAGGATACGGTTCTTTGGACCTCTGATTACCATCGTCAGATGACGAACCTGGTTGCCTTACAAAGCGAGATCGCCAAGGATGTTTCGACCAAACTCAAAACTAAACTTTCGGGCGGGGACGAAGCCAAAATAACCAAGACTTCAACCACCAATCCTGAAGCGTATCAAGCGTATTTGAAAGGACGTTATTACTGGAACCGGCGGACGGGGGAAAATACCAAAAAAGCGATAGAGCATTTTAAAGAGGCGATTGACAGAGATCCGAATTATGCCCTGGCTTACTCCGGTCTCGCCGATTGCTACCTTATTTTGAATCAATCAGTCGGAACTCCGTTGGGCGAAACCCTACCGCAAGCGAAGGGGTATGCCGAGCGGGCGATAACCCTGGATGATCAATTAGCTGAACCACACGTCTCATTAGGAGGGGTGAACCGATTTTCGTGGCAATGGACCGAAGCCGAACGAGAATATAAGCGGGCGATCGAACTAAACCCAAATTACGCCACGGCATATCAATGGTATTGCATTCTGCTAAGAGATCTCGGACGGAATGATGAAGCGGCTTTGATGATCAAGCGAGCGTATGAAATTGACCCGCTTTCGGGTGTCATCGCCAGTAATGTTTCGAGAATGTATCAGCTTCAAAACGACCATCAGGCCAGCATTGAAAACTCTCTTAAAATAATAGAACTCGATTCAAATTTCCCACTTGCCTATATTGATTTGGGACTGTCATATCTAAAACAAGGCCGCCCCTCCGAAGGTATCGCAAATCTGGAAAAGGCGGTCGAACTGAGTAACAAAGGCAGTGTTTTTCTGGCGGATTTGGGTTTTGGATATGGCATTGTGGGAAAACGCACAGAAGCCACCGCCATTGCCAAAGAGTTGGAAGAAAGGTATGCCAGAAAGGAAGCAAACGGAAGAAACATCGCAACTGTATACTTAGGTTTGGGTGAAAAAGACAAGGCCTTTGAATGGTTGGAAAAAGACTTTCAGACCCATAACGGGGATTTGGCAGTTATCAGATGGCGAATTATGTTTGAGCCTCTCCGCGACGATCCACGATACAAGAATTTGCTTAAGAGGATGAACTTGCCGGAATGATTTGGAGAAAAGACCTGCTTTGTTTGCAATAGAGATTATTTGAAATAAGGAATTTGCCCGCGAATGAACGCGAAAAAACGCGAATAAAATTTGTTGGTAAAAAACGAATCAGATTGAACCAAATCTTAAAAAGATTCGCGCCGATTCGGGCGATTCGCGGGCAATTTCTTATTTCAAATAATCTCTAATGATTTACGGGAATTCTTAAAGCGATATAGCAAATGATTGAAAAGGTTGATTTTTTTCGCCAATTGTTGAAACCACCGTGACCTAATTCGCTTATTGAGAGAGAGAATTTTGTTGCTTTTGGGAAAAAAAATATAATTGGTGGCCACAAAAACCGTGGAATCTGGATGGTTGAATATTGCCAGGCACCCAGTTGATTCGATCATAATAAATTAAAACCCAAAAAGGCAAAGGTCTTTGTTTTGGTAGTTTCGTGGGCCAATCGGTTTTTCTTCTGGCTTTGAAAACTACCGGAGCGGTTTTAATTTTCTCAATAAAACTGCTATCTTTGAGACATTATGACCGAAGCCAAAGTAAAAAAAATCAAACCCGATATTCGCGCCATTACGCGGCTCGTTCCGCCGAGTGGAAACCTGGTTCAGGGGCAATCCGAACTCCCGATAAATCCTGATTTAGCCAAATACGCGGCTGAAATTATCGCCGCCAGCCAAAATCATTACGGCGGAAGCGAGGGCGACCTCAATCTACGGAAGGCGGTCGCCGAAAAAATCAAAAAGTATAACGGCATCACGGTTGACGTGACGGCTTCGCCACTGGAAATTATGATCACCAACGGCGGGACAGGCGCTCTGATCGGTCTCGCTCAATCTTTTTTGCGCGGAAAATCGGCGTTGGTTTTTGAGCCGTATTATCCGTATCACCGCAAAATTTTAGAAGAATTTGGGAGTCAGACCGAGACTTTCTCGTTGGATGCAGACTTGAGTTTTGAAAAAGATGATCTGCTGGCTCATTGCAAAAAGCTTAAAAATCGTGCCGAATTTCCCCTGCGGGCAATCATCGTTTGTACTCCGGCTAACCCGAGCGGAAAAGTGATGACGCAAACCGAACTCGAAGCGATCGCGGCGGTGGCTCAGGAACTTGATTTGATGGTGGTTTCGGATGAAGTTTATGAGCATTATGTCTATGGGGAAAATCCGCATCTTCCGATTGCGGCTTTACCGAATATGTGGGAACGCACCGTGACGGTTAATTCTTTCTCGAAATCGTGGAATATTTCGGGTTGGCGGTTAGGTTATGCTTACGGCCCGGGTTCGCTCGTCCAACCGATAAACAATGTCGCCAACATCGTCAATGTCTGCCCGGCCACGCCTTTGCAGGCCGCACTTTCCCGCGTTCTAATGGCCGACGACACCTATTATGATAAGTTGCGCGATAAATTTGAAGGCAAACGCCGTTTCGTTTCGGAAACATTAACTTCGCTCGGTTTCGAGATTTACAATTCCGGCTCGGCCTTTTATCTTTGGACGCGGATTCCCGAAGAATTTGACGATGCCTTAAAGTTCAACGAAATGTTGATGGAAAAGGCGGGAGTCGGGGCCACGCCCGGCAGTGCCTTTGCCGATTCCGATGATTGGGACGCTTTTATGCGAATCTGCATCGCCCGCGAAGATTCGATACTGGAAGGCGCGATGGAGAAAATTAAAAAAGTTTTGCAGTAAGGGTAAAAAATCCATAAAATTCTGGAATTTTTCAACAAATAGCGGATCGCGTCCCCGGGAATCTTGGTTAGTGACGGATTATCCGGACTGTGTGCTTGAAATCAATTCGGCGGAAGTAGTTTTTTACCCGTTCCCGCTACCGTTATTTACAGGGCTTAAACAACTTCCGTTCGTATTCTCCGTCTATATTTGTTTCGCCGACGACGCAAATTTTGACCCGCTTGACGGTCCGGAATTGTTTAACGGTTTTCTTAATGGCATCGGAAAAAATACCACCGCCGGAGGTTCCGTAATTTGAATTTTTAGTTTCGGAAAAGCTGACCGTTGCGGTGCCGTTTTTTAACCCCACCCCTTCAAATTTCATCCCGAATGTTACTTCGTAGATTTTCTGTTTTTCTTCTTCGGGCGTGATTTTCGGCTCAAACAACCATTCGAGGGCTGAACGGAGCGGCGATTTGGCATCAACCGTTCTCTTGACCGAAACCCAATCCGTCCGAATCATATTATTAGGCAAATCCACATCTTTTTGCAGATAGATTTTGACTTCTTTTGACTGTCCGCTGATGTTTGGAACAAGGGCAGTTAGTATCATTGCGATGGTAAGTATGTTAATTTTCATGATAGATTTCTTTTTCATAAATTGGTCTCCTACAAAATTGCCGGAATCACATTTGCCGCAATCATTAAAATAACCCACGTTCCCAGGATAATCCAAATCAAAGTTTTATTCGGCTTTGTAATAGCCTGTTTGGGTAAGTCTTTTGCGGAAAATTTGAGGTTTTTGAGTTGATTTGCTCTTATCATTACCCGTTTGGGTAGAAAGTAGGAAAGTAAAAGAATTTAAAAGTGAAAAAGTTTGCCTGATTGCAAGCATTACTTTTTCACCTTTTCACGTTTTAACTTTTGCACTTTTTCTAATCCAAAAGCCTTTCTTTCAAAGCCTTGGCCACGGCTTCGGATTTTGAATGAACCTGCAATTTTTCATAAATGCGTTTGATATAAAATTTGACCGTGTTGACGCTATGTTTTAATTCTTTGGCGGCGGTGTTGTAGTTGTGACCCTCAACCAATAATTTCAACAGGCGAGTTTCGTGCGGAGTTAAATCGTAATCAACCGTTTCGGGCGGGCGGATTTCCCGAAAGAGGCGAATTACTTTGGAAGCAACTTCGGGCGACATCGGCGAACCTCCGTCAACCGCTTCGCGCAAACTCTCAAGCAGACGCATCGGAGGTGTCCGTTTAAGCAGATATCCGTTCGCGCCCGCACACAAGGCGTCAAAAATCCGCTCATCATCGTCATAGACCGTGATCATCAAAATCAGTATTTTCGGATAGCGTTCTTTTAAGATCTTGATACCTTGAATGCCGTCCATTCCGGGCAAGCCAATATCGGAAAGCACCACATCCGGCACATTCATTTTGATTCGGTCAAGGGCTTCTTCCATAGATTGATACGAACCTGTGCATTTGAAGCCGTCAGTAAATCCAATTAACGAAGCCAAGCCTTCACGGATGTCATTCTGGTCTTCGATTATTGCCGTTTTTATCGGTGTCGTTGTTTCGCTCATTTTTTCTAATAAAGCATTGGTCATAGCATTTCCCCAAGTTACGCTATGAATATTAACTCGTAAATTTCGATAAAACATCACCCGTTTAGGTAGAAAAAGATGTCCTTGGCGGCAGGCGGATAGCTGAGGGCGACGATCTCGATGCAACGCGTGTCGTCCTTCGATTTGCCCATGAAGCACTCGCCGTAAATCTTGGCGCGCAGTTCCACCTTGCCGGTGTCCTCCCGGAGCGGGCAGAGCACGAC